>JAZRDG010000063.1:0-46061 GCA_045660125.1 Eubacteriales bacterium
CTGCAGGATGTGCGTGGAGAGAATGACCGTGTGACCCTTGCCCAGCGTTCTGATCAGGTTACGGATCTCAATGATCTGCTTGGGGTCAAGGCCGATGGTAGGCTCGTCAAAGATAATGACCTTGGGGTTGCCGATCAGCGCCTGCGCAATACCAACGCGCTGCTTGTATCCCTTGGAGAGGTTGCGGATCACGCGCTTGCGCACGTCGCTGATCTTGACTACCTCGCAAACCTCTGCAATGTGCTCAAGTCTGGGCAGCTTGCAGCCCTTGAGCTCATAGGCAAAGTTCAGGTATTCGTCAACCGTCATGTCAAGGTAAAGGGGAGGCTGCTCGGGCAGATATCCGATCAGCTTTTTCGCGCCAAGCGGGTCAGCGAGGATGTCGATGCCGTCGATCGAGACCTTGCCCGAAGTACCCGAGAGGTAGCCGGTCAGAATGTTCATGGTTGTGGATTTGCCGGCACCGTTAGGGCCAAGGAAGCCCACGATCTCACCGGATTCCACCGAGAAGCTGATATCGTCTACAGCACAGTTTGCACCGTAGTTTTTCACCAGATGTTCGATTTTTATCATACTTACAGATCCTTTCTGTGGTTTGCAAAACTATACAGAATACATGATATCATGAAATTGTAAATTGCCTGTGAACATATAAGGAAATCTTCATTATATAATAATAAAAAAGCAATAAAACACGCCCGAGTCTTGTACTCGGGCGGGATTTGTATATTAAGGCAGACGAATGTCGTCGCGTGTCATTTGGTGCTCCAGCCAATTAAACACCTGCATGATCTTTTGATCATCTTGCTTGATCATTTCGATCTCGTTCAAATGGAACCACCAAAACGAGTTAACGTAACGGAACAAAACAGGGAACGCATCTCTTTCGATTGTGTTAAAGGTGTAAAATTCCTGGATGTATTTGATGTTCTTCAAGAATAATGCGATTCGAAGATCGTCCAATTCCTGATCATAGAAATAAAGGCGACTATCATTTTCCCCATACAGCTTGCTGTTGCTGATATTCCAAAGTGCTTCACGCACTGCATAATTCAAAACCGGCTCTTTTCCGCAAAGATTGAAATCTATCAAACCTACAAAGCGGTTGTTTTCATCTAGTAATACATTGCTGTCATTCAAATCGGCTTGGAAACATGAGGTAGGGAGCTGCGCATAAACTGCGCGCAGTTCGTTTTGCCTTTGATAAAATAAATCCAAAAGCTTTTCTGCACGAGGTAAATGGTGAGGGAGGTTTTCTTTGATATAACTCACAAAAGCGACTGCGCATTCGGTGGCTTCATCAGTGGTGTCAGGAGCACAAAAAGGTTCAAGTAAGCAGTAAGCGGAGGGCCATGTTAGTATATCCAAATGTGCGGATGCGATTTTGCCCAAGGCACGCAGTATGTCAGGAGCAAAAATATCCTCGTCATATTCATTTTTGCGGAGTTCTTTGCTTACGTTTTCGGCAATTTCGTACTTCGAATATTCCTCGGCGTAGGTTATGTAAGTTCGTCCGTTTTCAGTGTTTTGATGAAGGATGTTTCCGTGAAGGTTGGGGACCGTGCAAGGACAGTACAAGCCGATCCTTCGGTATTCGTCTGTTAGTGCAAGCCAACCCTGAATTCTGGTGAAATCACTGAATGTATTGGATACGTGCTTGATGACAATTTTGCGATTTTCTTCTTCGACGATGTATACCTTGCGGTAATCGTCATCACCGCGACACAAATCTAAAATTTTTATGTTTGTGGGTTCGGTGTCGAAATATAGAGAGAGCGGATAATCCATATGACATATCCTTTCAATTTGCTTGTTGAACTCATTATAACACATTTTTCGATGAGATGCAAGAGTGATCAACTGTTAATATGTGGGGGATGGTGGATTCGTGACCACTTCTTCGCTTCGCGAAGGACAAGGGTCGAATGGAGCGCAACCGAGGCTTACGGGTATCCGCGACCCTTGCGTTCGGTGGTCCTACCACCATTCCGCACCAACACAAAAGCCCGATGCGATTGCATCGGGCTTTGTGTTGGTGGGGGATGGTGGATTCGGACCACCGAAGTCAGTGACAACAGATTTACAGTCTGCCCCCTTTGGCCGCTCGGGAAATCCCCCATATATGGAGCTGGTGAACGGAGTCGAACCATCAACCTGCTGATTACAAATCAGCTGCTCTGCCATTGAGCCACACCAGCACATTCTCACGAGCAGAGTCGTCGTGAACGGAACATGCAGTATTATAGCAGATTGCAATCGGTTTGTCAATACCTTTTTTGAAATTTCTTAAAAATATTTTTCGGAATATGTTTTGGCTCAATTTCCGTTCAAAATGCGCCAAAGCTTGTCGTCATACGTCAGCATCACGGCGTTGCCGTCGGTATCGTAAATCGCCAGCACCTTCTCGGGAACAAGGTCGGCACAGTAGGAGAACTTGCGTCCGCCGTCGGCGGCTGCCTCAATCTTGCCAAGCCCGTTTTTCTTGGTGCCGCGCATGGGACGCGCCTCGGCACGCACGATATCGCGCAGGGCGATCCTGCAAACCGTGCGCTGCTTGCTCTTGCCGGTCGTTTCTGTTACAACAAGGTCGTAAAGCTCCTGCCCCTGTGCGTCGTAAATGCCGCCCGGCTGCACCGAGTAGGTATAGGTGCGCGCGATAAATTTGCTGTACAGATAAATGCCCGCGGTCAAAAGCAGCACGGCAAGCAGCTGCGCTGCAAGTGTCAGATAGGGCAGCGAGGTGTTGGCAATCGAGGCGGCAAACACGCCCGCACCGCAAGCAAAGCAAGCGGCGCATGCCAGCACGTCCAATTTATTTTGCTTTTTGGGTTGAACCGAATACATCATTTCTCCTTGTGCATCTGCGCGGCAAGCGCCAGCAGAGCGTCTTTGTTGTTCAGGTCGGGGTTCTTCATGACCTCGGCAAGCAGGGCATTGAGAATATTGCCCATCTCGCGCCCCTTGGGAATGCCGATGGCGGCAAGGTCTGCGCCGTTGACGGCAAGGTCCGCAACCTTGACGCACACGCCCACCTTCAGCTGCTGCCGCACGGTTTGTGCCAGCGCGCTCGTGTCCTCGCCCTTGGCAGCGCGCAGGGCAAGCGCGGGCAGGGTGTAGTCGCCGTACAGGGCAATCATTTCTCTTGCAAATAAAGGGGTATTTTCAAGTAGCTCACCGCGCAAGGTCAGCAGCACGCGCACAAATCTTGCGTCCGCGCCCGAGTATTTCAGGTCAGAAAGCGTGGATTGCACGGCAGTGTCGGGCGTGTCGTAAAGCAGGTAAGCAAGGCGCAAAAGCGGCTGATCTGCAGGCAAGGTGCCCACGCCCTTGGCAGCTGCAGTTACGTCGGCATAGGGGAACACGAACTTGAGCAGTCCGCGCTTTTTCATGATCTTGATCGCGCTCTCGGGGTCGCCGCTTTGCAAAATGCCCATCAGCTCCTCGCGCACGCGCTCGCGCGAAATGTTTTTCAGCCCGCCCGCGCTTGCATACATGGCGTTGGCGGTCTTGTCCTCGATGGTAAAGCCAAGGCGCACCGCAAAGCGCACGCCGCGCAAAATGCGCAAGGCGTCCTCGCCAAAGCGCTTGATCGGGTTGCCCACGCAGCGAATGATGCCTGCGGCAAGGTCTGCGCGACCGTCAAAGGGGTCAATGATCTCCCAGCCGTCTGCCAAAGGGGTTGCCGCCATGGCGTTGACCGTGAAATCGCGGCGCGCAAGGTCTTCTGTAAGGCTGGGCGTAAAGCGCACGCTTTCGGGGTGGCGCGAGTCCTTGTAGTCGCCGTCCACGCGATAGGTGGTGCACTCCACCGTCACGCCGTCCGAGAGCACGGATATCGTGCCGTGCTTGATGCCGGTGCGGAAGGTTTTTAAGTTCGCAGCCAAAGCAGCCTGCTCGGTCTGCTCGGGAAGCGCCGAGGTGGTCACGTCCCAATCCTTTGGCGTGCCGCCAAGCAGGCAGTCGCGCACGCAACCGCCAACGATATAAGCCTCGTGACCCGCCGCGTGCAGGGCGTCAAGCACGGCTTGTACGTACGCGGGGCAGGGGATTTGCATGGACATAACGCCACCTCACTTTCGGAAAAATGTTGCTTTAATAGGTGGAGATCGGCAGGTCGGGATCGTCCTCGCCCTTGATGATCTCCAGGATCTTAACGGGGTAGCTGACCGCTGCATTGACGTGCACGGTCACGGTCTGACCCACCTTTTTGCCCATCAGCGCCTTGCCAAAGGGCGAATCCTGCGAGATGCAGTCCTTGAATACGTCGTTGCGCAGGGTTGTCACAAGGCGGATCTCGCGGTACTCGTCATCCTCGGGGTAATAGATCTTGACAAGATCGAAAAGACCTACCACGCCCTCACGGGAGTCGGTCTCGACAATAATTGCGGTCTCGATCATGTTCTCCAGATAGCGGATGCGGCTCTTGTTGGCGTTGTATTCGCGCTTTGCGCAGCGGTATTCGTCGTTCTCGGAAAGGTCGCCGTACTCACGCGTGCGCTTGACCTCCTCGCGCAGGGCAGGATTGCGCGAGCGACGCTCTGCCAGCTCCTCTTCCATCTTCTGTATATCAATTTTGGTTAACTTGTCATGCATGGTGGTTCCTCTTTCGCGTTTTTGTTGTTACCCATATTTTAGCATACTTTTGCCCGTTTGACAACACAATCTCGAATTTTTTTCGTTTTCCCTATTTACAAACCATGAAAAATATGCTATACTGAACGCATCAAGCGGGGCATTAGCGCAGTTGGGAGCGCACAACACTGGCAGTGTTGGGGTCAGGGGTTCGAATCCCCTATGCTCCACCAAATAAGAACAGGGGTACGCAACGCGTACCCCTGTTCTTATTTGGTGCGTGTATCACCGATCGAACCCCCGCATAAGCGGCGCATGCGCCGCGACATGCTGATTTGCGCAGGACGCCCGAGCGGTTTGCGCTGCCCGTTGGCGCAAATTCGGGTTCAGAATCCCCGGGTGTCCCACGCGGTTGCCTTTTGAACGACCGATCGAACCCCCGCATAAGCGGCGCACGCGCCGCGATATGCTGATTTGCGCAGGTCGCCCGAGCGGTTTTTTATGCCCGCAGGCGCAAATTCGGGTTCAGAATCCCCGAGTGTCCCATACGGTTGCCTTTTGAATGCCGCCTCTGCGTATCTTATCGCGGTCTGGATAAGCAAAAAGCACCTGCTTGGCAGGTGCTTTTTACGGTATAAAACTTACGACAAATCAAAGAACAGCCAAGCAAGCAGCGCCTGGGTCAGATAGAGTGCAGGGGCTTGCAGCGCGCCGAGCGTAGCAGAGGGCAGGCTGAGCACGCACATGATGACCGAGAGAATACAGATAATGACGCCCAGCACACGGCAAGCCACCATTTTGCCGCAGAAACTGATGATGCCGGTCACGAACATCAAAACGCCCAGCGCGGTTGCAATACCGATGTTCAGATCAAACGCTACAAGGCTTTGCAAAGCGGAGATGACAGAGGAAGTGCCCAGTGCGATAAAGATAATGCTGATCAGGACGCGTGTCAAATTATTGGAAGAACTTTTCTTTTTGGTTGCCATAATGGTAAACTCTCCTCTTATAAGATGCAAATATTGTAACATAATCCGCGAAAAATGTCAATTGCTATTGCAAATTTGTTTGGAATTTGATATAATTTTGAGCAGTAACATGCAAAAAGGAGTTCCCAATGTACGCCAATTACCATACCCATACGTATAGATGTAACCACGCACGCGGCAGCGAGCGCGAATATATTGAAAAAGCCATTGTGCGCGGAGTCAAGGTGCTGGGCTTTTCGGATCACGTGCCCTATCCGTTCCCGAACGGCTTTGAGTCACATTTTCGCATGAAGTGCGCCGAGATCGGGGAATACATGAGCACGCTGCAGGCACTCAAGCAGGAGTATGCAGACCAAATCGAGCTGCACATCGGCTTTGAGGCGGAGTATTATCCGCTTTACCACCAAAGTCTTTTGGAATTTTTGGAGCCTTATCCTTACGAATACCTGATCCTTGGGCAGCACTTTATCGCTAACGAGATCGATCAGCCGCTTTATGCAGCAGGGCTGAAGGGCGAGGAGGCACTTGAGAAATACGTGGATCAGGTGCTGGAGGGCTTGCGCACGGGCGATTTTACCTATTTTGCGCATCCCGATCTTCCCAGCAAGGAGTACGGCGAGGACTATTACAAGCGCGCCATGACCCGTCTTTGCACCGAAGCAAAGGCGCTGGACGTGCCGCTTGAGCTGAATTTCCTGGGGCTTGTCGAAGGGCGCGCTTACCCCTGCCACACCTTTTGGGAGATCGCAGGTCAGGTGGGCAACAAGGTCATTTTCGGGTGCGACGCGCACGATCCGGATGCCATGGCAAATCCCGAGACCATTGCAATTGCAAACGCGTGGGCAGAGCAGCACGGGCTTTGCGTGATCGATCGCGTGCAGCTGCACAGACCAAAGATATAAAAAATCCCATAAATACCGATTGACAAATCCCGTTGAGTACTGTATAATAGAGTTAAGGTGAATACCTGTAAAAATTTAGAGGAGAAACGATATGAAAAAGTATTTGTGCTTATCTATGATTGCACTGATGCTGCTTGCTGCATTTGCAGGCTGCGTTGACGCCGGACAGGTTGAAGACGATACGCTGCAGCAGCTTGAGAGCGAGACCGATGCGGCTGCTCTGGCACTTCAGGAAATCAGCGTTGACTGGAATCTGGATGACTTCACGGTTCTGGCAAGAGAAGACTTCCACTATGACGAGTGGTACACCGAGAACCGTACCGAGGTTCTTGAGGATGCAGTTTATCAGCGTAACCTGGCGTTCGAGGAGTTCTGCAACCTGACGCTCAACATCATCCCCACGAATACCGCCGAAATGAGTGGCGAGATCAAGAAGGACGTGCAGGCAGGCACCGGCGAATACGACCTTCTGCAGAACCACATGGTGCACACCTCCGCACTGGCTTCCGACGGCAACCTGATCAGCTTTACCCAGCTTGACGGCATGGATCTGACCGCACCTTGGTGGGACCAGGGTACTGCAAGCTTCATGATCTCGGATAAGGTTTACTTCATGAACGGCTCTATCAACTATTCCGATGAGGGCACGACCTACGTTATGCTGTTCAACAAGAATATGGCAAAGGACGAGGACATTGACCCCTACGAAATGGTTTACAACAATGAGTGGACGCTGGATAACTTCCACGGTCTGATCAAGGACGTTTCCTCCGATACCAGCGGTGACGGTAAGTTCGGCGTAGAAGATACCTACGGCTTCGTTTCCACTTGGGAGACCGGCTCTACCTTCTTCTTCGGCGCAGGCATGCGTTACGTTGTATGTGAAGAGGGCGAGGATCCTTACCTGGCACTTGATGCAAGCGGCATGGATAAGGCTACCACCCTGCTTGACAAGATCCTGGGCATTTACTACACCAACAATGCAACCTTTATGTCCCCTCCCGGTAAGGAAGATCAGGGCAAGAGCATCTTCGTAGGCGGCAGAGGCCTGTTCTACAGCGAGGTTGTTATGTACATCGTTTCCCTTGGTAAGGAAATGGAGACCGACTTTGGCGTACTGCCCGTTCCGAAGTACAACGCGCAGCAGGTAGACTACATCACCTGGACCAACGCGATCTGCACCACCTCCGCAATCTCCAAGGCTGTTCAGAACGTAGAGCGCATGGGCCCCACGCTTGAGGCTCTGGCAATCATCTCTTATCAGAGAGTTACCCCCGCTTACTACGATACCGTTCTGCAGCGTAAGTCTGTTCGTGACGAAGAGTCTCAGGGTATGCTGGACATCATCTTCAAGACCCGTACCTATGACCTTTGCATGTACTACTCGGAGATCGGTCTCGAGCCCCTGTTCAAGACTTGCGTAAACGACAACAAGAACAACTTCTCCTCCAGCTATAACGCGAAGTTAAAGAGCGCGAACAAGGCAATCAGCAAGCTGATCTCCAAGTTCGAAAAGGACAATTGATTTTATAAACGGTTCCGTAAGGGTCGTCGCACGTATGCGACGACCCTTGCTTTTTGAACAAAATGCACCAATACAGATTGACAAAACGGTGATCGTGTTGTATAATACAATTGAGAGAAAAACGCAAGCTGTATAAGTTGGGAGAAATGATATGATAAAGCATCTGTGTGTATTCCTGGCAGGCTTACTTCTGTTGACACTATTGGTAAGCTGTGCCCAACCCGACAATGGAGAAAAGGATACTGCCGCCACTACGCTTGAGGAACAAACCGATCCGGCAGCTGCGGCTTTGGAAAAGCTGAGCGTGGATTGGGGCGGAGAGGATTTTACGATCATTGGCCGTGATGACCACGTGTTCGGTGAGCTGACGGTCGAGACCCGCGCCGATGCGCTGGAGGATGCCGTTTATCAGCGCAACTTGGCACTGGAGGAGGCCTGTAAGCTCAGGCTGAACTGTGTGGGCATGGCAACCGATCAGGTATCCGATGCCGTTAAGACCGACGTGAAAACGGGGCTGGGCGACTACGATGCCGTGCATCATCACATGGCGCAGACCGCGGGCCTTGCATCCGACGGGCATCTGATCAGCTTTACCCGGCTTGACGGTATTGATCTGAGTGCTCCGTGGTGGGACGAGGGAACTGCAAGCTTCGTTATTTCGGATAAGGTCTTTTTCATGAACAGTGCCATCAACTATTCCGATGAGCGCACCACCTACGTGATGATGTTCAACAAGCAGTTGGCACAGAACAAGAATATCGATCCGTACGCTATGGTGTATCACAACGAGTGGACGCTGGACAACTTCCGGGGCTTGATCGATGACGTGTCCTACGATTTGTCGGGAGACGGCAGATATGACGAAAATGACGTGTACGGCTTTGTGGTGACCTGGGAAACGGGAAACACTTTCTTTTACGGCTCGGACTTGCGCTACGTCATCTGCGAAGAGGGGAAGGATCCTTATCTGGCAATGGACACCTCTGCTATGAACAAAGCAAGTGATCTGCTTGACAAGGTTTTGAATATTTTTTACGTAAACAATGCAGCCTTTGGCTATGAGCCGGGGCTGGAAAAGCTGGGAAAGACCTGCTTCCAAGAGGGCAGGGGCTTGTTCTATACCGAGATCGTGCAATACGTCGTTGCGCTTGGCAAGCAGATGGAAGCCGATTTCGGCGTGCTTCCCATTCCGAAGTATGATGCCGCGCAGGAGAATTATATCACATGGACCAATGCGATCTGCTCCACCACAAGCGTTTCCAAGGCGGCAAAGCATACGGATCGGTTAGGGACAACGCTGGAGATCATGGCGATTTTGTCCTATCAGAGAGTGACTCCCGCGTTTTACGATACCGTGCTGCAGCGTAAGAGCGTACGTGACGAGGAGTCTCAGGGCATGCTGGATATCATTTTCAGCAACCGCTGCTATGACATGAGCATTTATTACGATCTGGGGCTTGAGCCGTTGTTCAAGGAATCGGTGAACAGTAATAAAACCAACTTTTCCTCGGCATATGCCAAGCAGTCCTCAAAGGCACAGAAAAATCTGGATAAGCTGCTGTACAGCTTTTCAAAGGACGATTGATCAACCAAACAATACAGTTCCGCAAGGGCTGTCGCACCCGTGCGACGGCCCTTGCTTGAAAAAGGAGGATATAAGATGAAAAAATTAAACGTAGAAAAGCTTCACGCGCTGGTCGATGCGCGCGTGAATGCCGACATTGAAAGCGGCAAGGTAGGCGGCGCGGCGCTTTGCGTGGTGCAGGACGGCGAGGTGCTTTTGCACAAGACCTACGGCTACCAAAATGCCACCACCAAAGAGCCCCTGCTTAAGGACGCTATGTTCCGCCTTGCGTCCATGACCAAGCCGATCACGGCTGTGGCTGCGCTGATTGCCGAGGAGCAGGGACTTTTGTCGATCGATGATCAGCTGTGCAAGTACATTCCCGCATACGCGCACATGAAGATCGGACACATGGAAAACGGACAGCCCGTATACGATAAGGACGCGCAAACTCCCATTACCATCAAGCATTTGCTTTCGCATACCAGCGGTATCGGCACCTTGGAGATCGGTGATCACGCATGGGCAACCATGCCCGAGGAAAACGCCAAGACCCCCGAGGGCGTGATGGATTGGTTTGCGGATAAGATGCTGGCATTTGAGCCTTATACCGCGCAGTGGTATAGCCCCGTGGTAGCATTCGTGGCAGTTGCACGCATCATTGAGATCGTGTCGGGCATGCCTTATAACGCTTTCCTTGATAAGTACTTATTCGAGCCGCTAGGCATGTGCGACACCACCTTTGATATGACTGACGGTCAAAAGGCGCGCATGATCGCTATGCATAACTACACCGAGGAGCAGGGCGGCTTTGCCGTACCCAAGTCGGTGGATACGATTTTTGAAAATATCCCCGTTACCCAATGCTGCGGCGGCGCGGGATTGGCAGCTACCTTGGACGATTACGTCAAGTTTGGCGAAATGCTGACCCACGGCGGCACCTTGAACGGCGTGCGCATCCTTTCTCCCGAATCGGTCAAGAAAATGGGCAGCGTGCAGGTGACCGACGCTATCATGCCTCCTCCCCAGCAGTGGGGTCTTGGCGTGCGCGTGATCACGGCTGACAATTACCAGATGCCCAAGGATTGCTTTGGCTGGAGCGGCGCTTACGGCACACACTACTGGAGCGACCCCGCAAACAAGATCACGGCAATTTACATGAAGAATTCCGGCTATGACGGTGGCTCGGGCGCGATCACCTCGTTCCTGTACGAGCAGGACGTTTATGCCGCTTTGGAGGGTTAATATGGCAAACGAAATCATCAAGGGCATGGGCTTTCACCACATGGCTCTGTACGTATCGGATTTTGACAAGTCGCTCAGCTTTTATCAAAAGCTTGGCATGAAGGTATATACCGCATGGGGAGAGGGCGCAAACCGCATTGTGCTGCTGGACACGGGCGATGGCAGCATGCTTGAAATTTTTGCAAAGCCCGGAATGACTATGGCAAGCGAGGGACGCTGGCAGCATCTTGCCTTGCACGTAGAAAACGTGGAGAGCGCACTGCAGACCGCGCTGGCTGCGGGTGCTGCGCTGCAGATGCCCGTCACGGTCATGGATCTTGACGCGCAGCCGCGCAAGATCACCATTCAGATCGCGTTTGTATACGGCCCCGACGGTGAGGTCGTGGAGTTTATCAAGCAGTTGGTCAAGAAGCTTTAATTTTCACTTTTACAGGAGACGACTATGAGTGCTTATGTTTTCCCCTCGGCTTATAAGGGTGGCAGACCCGTGCGGCTTTGCGAAGCCACGCGGCGCTTTGCGATGGAATCCCTGCAGGGCAAGTACGGTGCCGAGACCGTATCCGTGCCTTTCGTATCTGCGGATGGCGTGCAGGGTTGGGAGAGTATGAGTGAGCACGAGCGGTATGCGGCGGGGCTTGACCTTGTGGTCAGGGAATGCCCCGTGCGCATCTGCCCTGCGGAGCGCGTTTGCGGCGCAGCCACGCTTGGCTTGGCGGTGCGCCATCAGGTGCCGATCGTGCGCGATGGGCGCATCGTGTGGCCCAGCGTCAGCCACCTGACCGTGGATTTCGGCATTTTGGTGCGCGAGGGTATCCTTGGCATGCGAGCGCGCATTGAAAGCATAGATACGTCAAGCTTTGACGCGCCTGCCATGCAGCGACACGTTGCGCTTTTGCGCACGCTGGACGCCATGCAAACCTGGCACGCGCGCTATCTGGAAGCAACAAAGGATGCATACGCGCATCTGCACCAGCAGCTTTTGCGCGTGCCGCTGCATCCTGCACAGACCTTTGCCGAGGCGGTGCAAAGCCTTTGGTTTGGCTTTGCGTTTGTGCGCCTTGGCGGCAACTGGCCGGGCATTGGCTGCATTGACAGGCTGCTCGGGCCGTATTTGGAGCGTGATCTTGCCGCGGGCAGGATTACGGTGGACGAGGCGCGCGAGGTGCTTGCGTCCATGTTTATCAAGGGCTGCGAGTGGATCGAGCGGGATACGCCGCGCGGCTCGGGGGACGCACAGCATTATCAGAATCTGGTGCTGGGCGGCACGGATGCGTCGGGTGCTGACGTGACCAACACGGTCAGCTACCTGTGCCTTGAGATCGTGGAGGAGCTGGGCATTTCGGATTTTCCCATCTCGGTCAGACTGCATGAAAACACCCCCAAGGACTTTTTACGCCTGCTTGCGCGTGTGATGCGACACGGTGGCGGCGTTGTGGCGGTATATAACGAGAAAACCGTGCTTGCCGCCCTGCGCGCACAAGGATATGACGAGCAGGAGATCTATGACTTTGCAAACGACGGGTGCTGGGAGGTACAAATTCCCGGCAAGACCTATTTTTCATATCTTCCCATGGACTTTTTGCATATGCTTTTGCAGGACGTGCTGCACGTTGCCGAGGGTGAGCTGATCGATTATCCCGACATGGAGGCGATCAAGCAAGCGTATGCACAGCGCATGAAGCAGGTGGTCACGCAGACCTGCGCTGCCGTCATGGACGGCTTTGCGCCTGCGTGGCGAGAGGGAAGTGATACCTTCCGCCTGACCATGCCCACGCCCATGATCGATCTGTTTGAGCACGGCTGCGCCGAGAGCGGACGCGGATACCTGGAGGGCGGCACGCCCTATCGCGTGCTTTCTCCGCATATGGGCGGCGTGGGCGACGTGGCAAATGCGCTTTGTGCCATTGAGCATTTGTGCTTTATTGAAAAGAAATTGACGGTGGCGCAGCTGTGCGAGATCCTGCGAGACGATTGGCAGGGGCACGAGCAGCTGGCGCTGTACGCCAAGCATAAGCTGCCGCATTACGGCAACGGTGACCCGCGTGCCGATGCGCATTACGCATGGGCGGTTGACGCCTTTGCGCAGGCGTGCGTGCCGTTTGCAAGCGGATACCCGATCTCGTTCCCGCCCGGTATCAGTACCTTCGGGCGACAGATCGAGTGGCTTGCGCACCGCACCGCCGTGCCGCACGGCTATCGCCGCGGCGAAATATTGGCGGGCAATACCTCGCCCACACCGGGCACCGACACCGCGGGCGCGACCGCAACCGTGCGCTCCTACTGCGCAGCAGACCTGTCGCGCATGACCACGGGAGCGGCGCTGGACATCAAGATGTACCCGGGAAACTTGGAGGGCGAGAACGGACTTTGCGCGCTGGAGGCGCTCATGCAGGGATTCTGTGCGCTGGGCGGCTACTTTATGCAGGTGGACGTGCTTGACGTACAGGAGCTGCTGGCGGCGCGCGAGCACCCCGAGCAGTATAAAACGCTTTCGGTGCGCGTGTCGGGCTGGAATGCAAGGTTTGTGACCTTGGATGACGTTTGGCAGCGCATGGTGCTGGAGCGTGCGGGCTACTTGCCCGAGAGGTAAACGGAATGCTGGTTGCCGAGATACAGAGATTTTGCACGCACGACGGGCCCGGGCTGCGCACGACCGTGTTTTTCAAGGGCTGCCCCTTGCGCTGCGTGTGGTGCCATAACCCCGAAACGCAGAAATTTGCGCCCGAGATCATGCTGCACACCTCGCTTTGCATCGGCTGCGGCGCGTGCGTTGGCGCGTGCCCTACGGGGGCGCAGATTCTGACACAAAACGACCGCCGCCGTGTGGTATCATTGTGTGGGGATTGTTTTGCGTGTGCCAAGGTTTGCCTGAGTGAGGCTTGCAGGGTGATCGGTGCAGAGATGAGTGCCGAGCAGATTTTGCGCGAGGTCATGGCGGACGCCGCGTTTTACGGCACGTCTGGCGGCGTGACGCTTTCGGGCGGTGAGCCACTTTGCGCCAAGGGCATCACAGAGCTGCTGCGCTTGCTCAAGGAGCAGGGCTTGCACGTCATCGTGGAAACTGCCGGTGCGTGCGCAGAGCAGGTCATGCGCGATTGCGTGCCCTACGTGGACGAATTTTATTTTGATATCAAGCATACCGACGCGCAAATGCACCTGCAGCTGACGGGTGCTGCGCCCGATGCGATATGGCGCAACCTGACAGTGGCGGATGAGCTGGGCGCAAAAACGCGCCTGCGCTGCCTGATGGTCAACGGTCTGACCACCGATGATGCGCATATCGAGCGCGTGGCGGACACGTACGCTGCGCTGCAGCATTGCACGGGCGTGCAGCTTTTGCGCTACCATCCCATGGGCGGCAGCAAGGCGGCTGCCTTGGGGCTGGCGGATTCGGGCAGGGCAGAATGGGTGCCCACCGATGCGCAGCTGGCGCGCGCAGAGCGCATTCTGATGCAAAGAAACGTACCGATTTTGACATAAAATCATATAAAAACGGAGAGAAACGGCATGAAAAGAGAATATACCGCAGACCAGATCAAGCTGCTGCAGCTGCTTTCCAAGGAGTTTCCCACAATACCCAAGGTTGGCGCGGAGATCGTCGCGCTCAACGCCATTTGCAATCTGCCCAAGGGCACCGAGCATTTCATGAGTGATCTGCACGGTGAGAGCGAGGCGTTTGCACATATTCTCAATAACTGCTCAGGCGTCGTGCGCGAAAAGGTGCGCGATATCTTTGGCGGTGAGATGAGCGAGGAGGAGCAGCGCAATTTCTGCACGCTGATCTATTATCCCGCAGAAAAGATCGAGGAGCTTCGCCAGCACGGCGAGAACACGGTGGAGTGGTACAGCAAGACCCTGTACCGCCTTGTGGACGTTGCACGCTCGGTGGCTTCCAAATATACGCGCTCCAAGGTGCGTAAGGCGTTGCCGGATGCCTATCGCTACGTAGTGGACGAGCTGCTGCATACCTCGGGCGAGGAGCACAACAAGCAGGCGTACTATACGCATATCATTTCCACCATCATTGAGGTCGGAGAGGGCAATGCGTTTATCGAGGCGCTTTGCAGCCTGATCAAGCGCATGGCGGTGGATTGTTTGCACGTGGTGGGCGATATTTACGACCGCGGACCGCACGCAGACCGCATTATGGAAATGCTTTGCGCGCATCATCGCGTGGACGTGCAATGGGGCAACCACGATATCGTGTGGATGGGTGCTGCCGCGGGCAGCGAGGTCTGCATTGCAACCGTGCTCAACTTTGCGCTGCAATATAACACGCTTGCCATGGTGGAGAATGCGTACGGCATCAGCCTGCGCGATCTGATCGAGTATGCGCAGGAAACGTATAAGGGCAGCACGTGGTTCTTGCCGCGCAATCCCGACGATGCGTATTACGTCAAAAACCGCATGGATAATCTTTCCCGTGCGCATGAGGCGATCGCAATCATCATGTTCAAGCTGGAGGGTCAGCTGATCGCGCGCCATCCCGAATACGGCATGGACTCGCGCAGATTGCTTGACAAGATCGATTACGAGCATAAGACCGTGCGCTTGGGCGAGGTGGAGTATCCGCTCAACGAGTGCAATTTCCCCACGGTCGATCCTGCCGATCCTTACCGCTTGACCGATGCGGAGGCGGAGATCATGCGCGCCTTGCGCAAGTCCTTCTGCCATAGCGTGCTGCTGCAAAAGCACGTGCGTTTTCTGTACGAGCACGGCAGCCTTTATAAGATCTATAACGGCAATCTCTTGTTCCACGGCTGCGTTCCCATGCAGGAGGACGGCAGCTTTGATGCCATTCGCGTCAGCACGGGCGGCATGCTTGCGGGCAAGGGATATATGGACTATTGCGATAAGATGGCGCGTCGCGCGTTTTACGCAAACGATCAGGACGCAAGGGATTTCATGTATTATTTGTGGTGCGGCAAGCAAAGCCCGCTGTTCGGCAGAGCGCGCATGACCACCTTTGAGCGTTACTTTATCTCGGACAGAGAAACGTGGCGCGAGCCCAAAAATCCCTATTACAGCCTGATCGAGCATTATGAATCGGTTTGCGGCATTCTTTCCGAGTTCGGGCTGGATGTCTCGCGTGCGCACCTGATCAACGGACACGTGCCTGTGCGCGTGGGCAAGGGCGAGAGCCCGATCAAGGCGGGCGGCAAGTACGTGCTGATCGACGGCGGCTTTTGCAAGGCGTATCACGATACCACGGGCATTGCGGGCTATACGCTGATCTTCTCGTCAAGGGGTCTGCGCTTGGTGGCGCACGGCTCGTTTGAGGGCAAGATCGCAGCCGTTCGCGAAAATAAGGACATTCTTGCCACAACAGACGTGGTGTTTGAAATGATGAGCCATCGAATGCTGGTGCGCGATACAGACGACGGAAAATTGATTCTGGAGCGCATGCAGGATCTCGAGCTTTTGCTTGAGGCGTACCGCTCGGGTGTGATTCAGGCGGTCAGATAAAAAAGTGTCAAAATTTTTGAACTTTTTGCCTAAAAAGTGTTGACAATATTTGTGAATAGTGCTATGATAATGCGGTGCGCTTTTGTGCACCGCATTATCATATATTAATAAGAAAGATTTTCATACTTGAAGGAGAATTATTATGACGACCGAGCAGCTGATCACACAGATCATTCTTACGGTTTCCATTTGCATGATTACCGGTCTTTTGGTAACGAGACTGGTTCGTCTTTTAAATCTGCCTGACGTAACCGCGTATCTGATCGCGGGCGTGCTTGTCGGCACGTTCTGCCTTGGCGGCGTTTCGCTGGGTGGCTATTACTTGGGCTATAACGAGCACGTATTTGAGCAGGAGACGCTGGGTGTCGTGCTGGACGTCATCTGCAGCTTAGCCCTTGGCTTTATTGCGTTTGCCATTGGTAGTGAGTTCCGCTGGTCCTCGCTCAAGAAGACCGGTAAGGAAGCAACCGTAATCGGTATTCTGCAGGCGGTGATCGCTACGCTTTTGGTAGATGCTGCGCTGATCGGTCTGCATTTTGTATTGGGCGATGAAATTCTGCCCCTGCCCGCAGCAATTCTGCTGGGTGCTATCGCGTCCGCAACCGCACCTGCAGCAACGCTGATGGTCGTGCGTCAGTATAAAGCAAAGGGCCCCTTGACCAGCATTCTGCTGCCCATCGTTGCACTCGACGACGCCGTGGGTCTTGTACTGTTCGCAGTTTCCGCAGGTGTTGCAAAGGCAATTCTGAGCGGTAACGGTATTTCCGTGGTATCCATCGTGGTAGAGCCCCTTTTGGAGATCGTGCTCTCGCTGGTGCTGGGTGCAGTCATCGGCTTTGCGCTGACCTTTGCGGAAAACTTGTTCCACTCCAACTCCAACCGTCTGTCTTTGTCGATCGCGTTCGTGTTTATCACGGTTGCGGCTGCTATGCTCAAGTTTGAGGTAGGCGGCGTACATATCGGCTTCTCCTCGCTCCTGACCTGCATGATGATGGGTACGGTATTCTGCAATTTCAGCCCTTGCTCCGAGGAAATGATGGAGAGAACCGACAAGTGGACCAAGCCCATTTTCATTCTGTTCTTCGTCATCAGCGGCGCAGAGCTGGATCTGTCCATTTTCGGCAAGCCCGTATTTATTGCCATCGGCTTGGTATATATCCTGTTCCGTTCGCTTGGCAAGTATTTCGGTGCGCTGGGCAGCTCGGTGCTGACGCGCAGCGATCCCACCATTAAAAAGTATTTGGGTATTACGCTGCTGCCGCAGGCAGGCGTGGCACTTGGCATGGTGTCCATGGTATGTGCCGATCCGCTGTTTGCTGCACACCACAACGTTGCCAACACCGTGCGTTTTGTGATTCTGTTTGCCGTACTGATCTACGAGGTATTCGGACCTATGATGACCAAGTGGGCACTGACCAAGGCAGGCGACATTACCGCTAAGCCCGAGGGCAAGACCGCACGCCGTCACAACGTAGGACATAAGCATCACAAGGCGTAAAGCCGTATATTGACAAAAAGCCCGCGATTTCGCGGGCTTTTTGTTCACCATATTTTGAAAATTAATGAAATTTCGTTCAATTTGCCAATTACAAATTTGAGAAAAAAATGTTATAATAGTAACAGTAGAGTAAAGTACCCATGCGAAATGACAATCAAAGGAGGCACTTTCATGTTCTCGGTAGGTGACTATATGGTTTACGGTATCAGCGGTGTTTGCCGAGTAGAGGATATCTGCGCTTCGCCGTTTGATAAAAAGGACACGCGTACCTTTTATATGCTGCGTCCGCTGGGAGCTACTGCGGGCTCTGTGATCTACACGCCCACCGATAACGTGCAGGTCGCCATGCGTCCTTTGATGAGCGTGGAGCAGGCAGAGCAGCTGATCGGGCTTTTGCCAAGCATTCTGCCCTTGGAAATTCCCACCGAGAAGATGCGCCGCGATATTTACAGGCAGACCATGCAATCCTGCGATCCCGTGCAGTATGCGCGCCTGATCAAAACCGTGCGCCACCGCCGCGCCGAAATGCTGGCGCAGCATAAGCGACTTTCCGAGACTGATTCGGATTTTGAGCGCAACGCAAAGCTGTCTTTGTATCACGAGCTTGCCGTGGTGCTGGATAAGCCCTATGCCGAGATCGAGCCTTATTTGCTGGAAAGATCGGAAACTGCGTAATAATTTTATATGATAAAAAGCCTCCTTGCGGTGCAAGGAGGCTTTTTGCTTGCCTTATTGGCAATCAAGGCTGTAAAGCTCGGTGTATTTCTTTTCAAGATAATCGGTGTAGGCCGTGGGATCAAAGGCTTGACCCAGCGCGTCGGTCAGCAGCTGCTCGGGCTTTTTGGTGCAGCCGTGCTGCCAGATGTGCTCGCGGTTCCAAGCGTTGATGGGGGCAAAATCACCCGTGGCAAGGCATGCGTCCACGTCTACGCTCTCGCGCATCTTACAGAGCAGCTGTGCGCCGTAGGCACTGCCCAGCGCATAAGAGGGGAAGTAGCCGATGCCGCCGCCTGACCAATGGCTGTCCTGCAGCACGCCGCGCGTGTCGTCCGGAACTTCCACGCCAAGGTATTCCATGTAAAGCGCGTTCCAGGCAGCGGGCAGATCCTTGACGGCAAGCTCGCCGGACATGATTCTCTTTTCCAGCTCGTAGCGTACCATCACGTGCAGGCAATAGGTAACCTCGTCTGCCTCGGTGCGGATCAGCGAGGGCGTGACCTTGTTGATGGCGCGGTAAACGTCCTCAGCCGTGCAATTTGCCAACTGCGCAGGGAAGCACTCCTGCATTTTGGGGAATACGTAGGTGATGAATGCGCGGCTTCTGCCAAGCAGATTTTCGTAAAAACGGCTCTGGCTTTCGTGAATGCCCATCGAAACGCCGCCGTCCAGCACGGTATAGGCAAGCGAATCGTCCGAATTCAGGTCATAGAGCGCGTGACCGCCCTCGTGGATGACGCTGAACATCGAGCTTGCAAGGTTGCCGCGATCGTAGTTGGTGGTAATGCGCACGTCGTGATGCGAGCCAAGGCTGGTAGTAAAGGGGTGCTCGGTAGTACCAAGACCGCAATGCGCCATGTCAATGCCCATGATCTGCATCAAGGCAAGCGAGAAGGACTGTTGCTCGTCCTCGGGGAAATCGCCCAGAATGCAAGCGTCGGAAACCTGCTCGGCTTTGCCGATCTTGGCGATCAGCGGCACAAGACGGCTTCTCAGCGCGCCGAAAAATTCGTCGCACTTTTCCATGGTCAAGCCTTCCTCGTATTTGTTCAGGCAATAGTTATAGGGGTGCATATCGGGCGCGCAATAGGTTGCAAAGCGGCGCTCGGTGGCAAAGATCTGCTCAAGATAAGGGCAGAACAGTGCAAAATCGTTGGTTTCCTTGGCGGTATGCCAAGCGTCGTCTGCCTCCACCAGCAGCTGCTGATACGCCACGTATTCCTCTACGGGAATCTTTTGCATCTCCTTGATATCCTTGATCGAAACCTCAACGGCGCGCGCGGTTTTTGCGTCCAGCTCGTGCTTGTGGGCGTCCAGATATTCAAGCAAGGCTACGGTCTGCTCGCCTGTCGAGAGCAGGTAGCTTTCACGGCTGAGGATCGAGAGCGTTTGCCCTCTGTTGGCGGCAGTGCCCTTGGGGGCGGTGGTTGCGCCATCGTAATAGATCAGCGCCATGGCGTGACCGAATGCGCAGAGCTTGGCTTGCAGCTCCTTGAATTGTTCACAGGCTTGATTGAGTTGCATTTTTACCTCCATGCCGCCCTTGGCGGCTCAAATAGTGTTGGAAACTTCACCTAAAAACGGGTTGGGTCCCATTTTTAGGTGAAGTTTAGGCGTGAATGGTTGAGTAAACAGACATATAACGTGAACTTTCACACCATGTCTCCTTCTTATTTGAGCATTTTTGCCTTGAGCGTCAGAATACGACGCACGGCGGTGTCGATCATTTCTTCGGGAATGGTGCCGTCGCGCACGGCGTCAAGCACCGCAGGATACTGGTGCCAGTAGGAGGTGCAGCAAAGCAGATCGTTGCCCGAAAGCACCGCCTGTACGGCGGATGCGCGGTCGCCCGTGTAAAGCGTAATGGCGTTCATGTCCAGGGAGTCGGTCATAATCAAGCCCTCAAAGCCCATCTGCTCGCGCAAAAGCTTATGTACGGCAGGGGAGAGCGATGCGGGAATTTCGGCATCCATGCAGGAAACGATGTTGTGCGCCACCATGACGATGGGTGCGCCTTGGGCAATGCCGGCGCGGAAGGGGGCAAGGTCGCGCGTCATAAAGGTATCAAAATCGCGGTCGTCGCGCGCGATCGAGGTGTGCGTATCCACGTTGTCGCCATAGCCGGGGAAGTGCTTAAGGCTGCCGATCATGCCGTGCTCCTCCATGCCCTTGACAACTGCTCTGATGTAAGCGGCAGTCTCTTCGGGATCGTGCGAGGCGGTGCGCTTGTAGATAAAGCATTCGGGATCGCCCGACATATCGCAAACGGGTGCGTAGTTAAAGTTAACGCCCAGATCCAAGAGG
The DNA here is from genome assembly GCA_045660125.1 of Eubacteriales bacterium. GTDB lineage: Bacteria > Bacillota > Clostridia > Oscillospirales > CAG-272 > SVQP01. Next base: position 20,783 of record JAZRDG010000063.1, read on the forward strand.
AAATCCGACTTTTCGCAAGCGTCTGCATAAGCGGCATCGGGACCGCCCGCAGCCATCAGCTCACGGGGAGAGGGGAAGGGCGCGGAGCGGAATGCGGGGTATTTGGAGGCGCGTACCACAACGCCGCCCTCGCAATCTGCCGCGATAAACATGGGAATGGGCGAAGCCTCTTGGTAAGAGGCAAGCAGCGCACGCACGTCCTCGGGCGTGCGGTTTGCAAAGTCAACGGCGTAAAGGGTAAAGCCGCCGATGTGGTAATCGGTCACTGCCTGCATAGCGGTCGCATCGTCCTGCGGACGGCGCACCACAAACATTTGTCCAACCTTTTGCTCCAGCGTCATGCCGGCAAGAATTTGTTCTACGTTCATAATGTCCTCCTCAATCGGTCTGTCCCAGATATTCTTCTAACGTCAAGCCGCGCTCGTGCATCTCGGTAGCTGCCTCGGCGCCTACAAAGCGGTAATGCCAGGGCTCATAGGAATAGCCCGTGACGTGGGTCTTGTCTGCGGGGTAGCGCAAAATAAAGCCAAAGCGGTGCGCGTTGTTCTGCAGCCACTCGTAGGCGGGATTTTGCGCAAAGGTCTCGTCCAGCACCACGTAATTGGTGCTGATCAGGTCAATGGCGTTGCCCGTGTGGTGCTCGCTTGTGCCGGGCGCTGCCGAGTAGGTCAGCACGTATTCGCGTGCCTGCTGCTCGCTCCAATTGGGATGCGCTGCCATTTCCTGCCCGATATAGGTGTTAAACAGGGATTGCTGGTAAGCGTACGAGCGGTAGCCGCTGGTGACCACAATGTCGGTAAAGCCTTGCGCGTGCAGCTCTGCAATCAGCGCCTCGGTTGCCTTGGCGGCGTACAGGCGCAGCTCGATCTCCTTGCCGTAAAGCGTCAGCTCGCTGTCAAGCTTGGTCAGATCGGGCGGACAGTAATGCTCACCCGAGGGGTGCGTTTTGTTGAGCAGCACCAGATATTCGGGGTTCTTGGTGTTGATATATTCGGACTCTACCGTGTCCGTGTTGTCCCGACAGCCGCCTGTTGTCACGGTGATGCAGCACACAAGGCAAAGGGGCAGCAGGATCGCTTTAGCAAAATTCATAAAATACCTCATCAGGGTTTGGTCTCCACCATCAGGAAGTAAGGCGAGGTGGGGGAGTTGATGATCTGTACGCGCGTCACGCATACCTTAAATCGGGAAAGCGAGGCGAGATATTCGCAAACCATCTTGCCCTCCTCATCGCCCTCCTTGTGACCGGGGTAAATGGCAATGTTGAGAATGCCGTCGCGGTCAAGCAGCTCAATGGCGTCGCGAATGGCGGGCAGCGTGGTCTCGCGCATAGTGGTAATGGACTTGTCGCCGCCCGGCAGCCAGCCCAGATTAAACATGCCCACGCGGAACGGGGTCTTGACGTATTCCTTGACCTTATGGTGCGAATCGTGGATCAGGGTGTAGTTTTCGGGGCAGCCCTGCTCGGCAAGGTTTTTGCGCGTGGATTCCACCGCCTGTGCCTGAATGTCAAAGGCGTAAACGTGACCCTCGGGGCCAACAGCCTTGGAAAGAAACGCGGTGTCGTGTCCGTTGCCCATGGTGAAGTCCACAACGGTATCGCCCTCTTTGATATGGTTACCGATAAAAAGCTTGTGCAGAGAAAGCAGGTCGATCATGTATAACTCTCCTTAGTTTTTCTTGGGCTTGTCGCCCTTATGCAAGTCGGAGCGCAGGAATTTAAAGGCGCGCTCCACGGCGTCCTTGGAGTTGTACCAGGGCTCGTCGTCGTATCTGTAGTCAAATTTTTTGCAGAACCAGCTCACGTCCTCGCGCAGCTCGTCAAAGTAGGTCAGCTCCACGCTCTCGCAATCGTCAATGAATGCATTGATCTTTTTCTTAGGCAAGCGACCCTGTCCGTACTGCAGCAGCTTTTTGTAGTGCGGCAGGCAGAAATAGGGCTGGGATTTGAGCTTTTGGGGGAAATCCTCGTCGGTGTTCCAAAGCAGCACGGCTGTGCCAACCATGTGCTCAAAATGGAACGCGATGCGGTTGCAAACGTAGCAGGAGCACTCCAGCTTTTCAATGCGCTTTGCCGATTTTGCGGGGTTGCCCTTGAGCTCCTTGCGCAGCTGGTCAAGGTGGCTCTCCAGCGTCAGCGCCATGCCAAGGCGGTTCTTGCGCACAAACATCATGTCGTAATGCGTGCGGCAAAAGCCCTCCTCGTTGGTGCGAATGCGAATGTCGGGCTCCATCATGGAAGCGCCAAGAATCAGATCCAGCTCGTTTTCCTCCAGCTTGTTGTAAATGGCGCAAAAGGGGCAGCCGAGCGCATGGTCTGCTGCCGAAGCTTCAAACGCCTCGTTGACGGGTATTGTATAGATCTGTTCCATGTGTACCTCCAAAATTGTTTCTTCTTTGATTATAGCATGTCCTGCACGTCGGATGCAAGTGAATTTTGTAAATTATTGCGCGCGGAAATACGCGTCCGCAAGGCTGTTGAAGAACAGTCTTCGCGTGCGGAACAGCTCGGTCTTGTTGCGTCCGAAATGCACCGCGTTGGTCAGCAGCATGCCCCAAAGGCGGCTTTCTCTGTCCACGTACAGCGCCGTTCCCGTAAAGCCCGTGTGTCCGTAGCTGCCCTCCGAGAACAACGCGCCCGTCATATACGAGAAGGTGGGCGTGAGCTGAAATCCCAGTCCGCGATCCTCGTTTTTGCCCGGGGTAGCGTTATAAATGGCTTTTTCGAAGGTGCGGGGGTTGAGATACGTGCCGCTCTCGCATTTGCCGCCCGAGGCGATCATGCACGCGAATTTGGTCATGTCGTCCAAAGGGGAGAACACGCCCGCGTTGCCCGAAACACCGCCAAGGAAGGAGGCGTTTTCATCGTGCACGCGACCGCAAAGGTACTCGCCGTGCAGGGCGGAAAGCTCGGTGGTCGCCACGTTTTTGGTGGTGGGATTATAGCAGGTGCTGTGCATGCCCAGCGGCTCGAACACCTCGCGCGCTGCAAGCACGTCCAAGGGCGCGCCGCCTACCTGCTCCAGAATCTTTTGCAGCAGGATATAGCCCATGCAGGAATAGTGCACCTGCTCACCGGGGGCGCACCAGGGCTTGGAGCGCAGGATCACGTCCACCGCATTGGCGGGATCGTCGGTCTGCGTCCAGAGCGGAATGTGCGGTGTCAGTCCCGAATTGTGGTGCATGAGATGGCGGATGGTGACGTCGCCGCGTCCTGCGGGGGCGTCCTCGGGAATGGTAAAATAACGCGAAAGGGGATCGGTCAGTTCAATCTCACCGCGCTCTATCATGCGCAGCGCAACCATGGTAGTGCTGACCAGCTTGGAGAGCGAGGCAAGGTCAAACAGCGTGTCGCGCTCCAAGGGCAGGGGCGAGGGATTGACCTGTCGCTGTCCCATAAATCCGCTGTCAAGCACGCGGTCGCCGCAGCCGATGGCAAAAGCCACGCAGGGGTATGCGCCTGCGTCCAGTCCGTTTTGCAGTATTTCTCTTGCGCGGGAAAAATCGGGAGTTTGTTGCATGGTTGTGTATGTCCTTTCGCTATGAATGTGATTACCTCTATTATACCGCATATTTCCTCTGAACACAAGAGCTTTTTGCGCCGATTTGGCAAAAATCGCGCTGTTTTGTGTCCATGCTCGGTGCGCGGTCTTGACAGCGAGGGGCAAAGGGTGCTATAATGATCGTATCCGAGCAAACGATCAAAGACGGAGACACCAAAATCATGAAGCAACTCAAAATGCGCCGCGAGAGCGCCCCCGTACAGTTACGGGAATTGCCCTCGGGGTTTGGCTACGAATTTTATGACGGCAGACGGGAGCAGATAGACGATTGGCTGGAGCTATGCCTTGGTGCGCTGATCCCCGATAAAAATGAAAATTGGTTTACCTCGACCATCCTTACGTATCCCGACCTGTGCCCCGAGCGCGATCTCTTTTTCGTGGTCGAGCAAAGCACGGGCAAGCGCGTGGCAACCACGGCTGCCGTGTGCCACGGGCAAGAGGGGTATATTCACATGGTCGCCGCTGCACCCGAGGTAAGGGGCAGGGGCATCGGGCATGCTATGCTGCGCTTTGCGCTTTGCATGCTGGAGGAGCGCGGATGCACGTACAGCGTGCTGACCACCGATGATTTTCGCTTGGCGGCGATCAAGACCTATCTTGACGCGGATTTTGTGCCCGTGATAGAAAAAGATCCCGAGAGCGACGTGCGCGCGCGTTGGGAAAGCGTGCTTGCAGAGCTGCGCTATGCGCACAAAATACAGTTTCAGGAGGACTAAAACATGGTAAAGAGAGTAAAAATCAAGGCGAAATACGCGCTGGAGGGCAACTGGTTTGCCGCTATTGTGGCGTTTTTGCTGTACGTAGTGCTGTTTGTGCTGCTGGATGCTACGGGTATCGGCATCCTGTTTTCGGGATTGCTTACCTTTGGCTATGCGTCGTTTTGCCTGACGTTGATCCAAACCAAAAGGGCAAGGGTGGGTGCGTTTTTCGGCGGCATGTTGCGTAAGCTGTTCAAAAAATGGGGCGCGTCGCTGCTCATGGGGCTTTATACCTTCTTGTGGTCGCTTGTGTTCCTGATTCCCGGCTTGGTCAAGTATTATGCATACGCCATGACGCCGTATATCATGATGGAAAAGCCGGAAATGGGGATCAATGAAGCCATTACCAGAAGCCGACAGATCATGAAAGGGCACAAGTGGCAGCTGTTTTGGCTGGACGTTTCCTTTACGGGCTGGATGCTGCTGAGCATTGTGACGCTGGGCGCTGCGCTGTTCTACGTATGGCCCTACTATAATGCCGCAAAAGCCGCGTTCTATCAGGAGATCAAAAAGGGCGCAAAAAAGTAAAGAATTACGGAGATCGACAGAGTGCGGTCTCCGTTTTTTCATATTTGCGCAGCTGCATGCATATCTTGTAGCGAAAAAACCAAAAGGAGATGCTTGCAATGAACCTGAATTTGAATACCGAGGGAATGCAGATCCCTCTTTGTGACAAAAGTGTACTGACCGAGGTATCGGGAGATTTTTCACTGCCCGATTATCAGCCCGAGATCAAGCGACTGTTGCGCATTCGTCCCTGCGTACTGCCTGCCACGCCCTACGCAGGCTCGGGCAACGCGGAGTTTTCGGGCACGCTGGATTATTACGTGCTGTACATGGGCAACGACGGCGGACTTTACTGTGCGCCCTTGCATACCGAATACGCCCTGAGCGTGCCGTTTGAGCAGGGTGAGGGTGAGCCCGAGCTTTGCATGGCAGACGTCGTACCCGAGAGCGTGGTGGGCAGGGTCAGCGCACCGCGCAAGCTGAGCATTCGCTGCAGATTGCGCTCGGGCGTGCGCATATTCGGCACGCTGCCCGCTGCCGAGCAGACCGAGGGCGTGGTGGATCCTTTCTCGGTCGAGCGGCTCTCGGGCGAGCAGACGCTGGCGCAGATCGGCTGCGGCGTGGGAGACGCGGTGCGGCTGAGCGAGGACATTCTGACCGATGCGCGCGGCAGAAATATGCGACTTGTGTGCGCTGAGGGGCAGGTGCACGTGCAGGAGGCCTCCTGCGGCATGGGCGTGGTCAACTGCCGCGGCGAGGTCGAGCTTAAGCTCATGATGAGTGCCGAGGAGCAGGGCAGCTTGCCCGATCCCGTGCCCACGTATCTGACGCGAAAATTGCCTTTTTCGGGCAGCGTTGAGGTGGATGCGGCACGCCCGGGCAGCGAGTGCTGCGTGGTAGGCAACTGTGCCGAGCTGAGCGTGGCGGTTGAGGAGACCTTTATGCATGCCGAGGTGGGCGTGATGCTGCATGCAAACGTCATGTCCAATCGCCCCGTGCGCTATACCAAGGATATCTTTTCCACCAAGCGCTCCTCTGATTGCGCGTATGACGAGTACGCGCTGCCGGTTGCCATTCGTGCCGCAAACGGCAATTTCACGCAAAGTGACAGCGTGGCGCTCTCCGAAGTCGAGATCCCCGCAGGCGGCAGCATCGTGGACGTTTGCGGCAGCGCGGATGCCGAGCAGATGAGCTGGGAGCGTGGCAGATGTACGCTCAGCGGCACGGCGCATTACGTGGTGCTGATGTATGCGGACGGTGAGGTATCGCCGCACGAGATCACGCTGCCTTGGAAATACGAGCTGGAGTGCGCACGCGAGCCCTCGGATTGGAGAGCACGTGTGCAGGTGCTTTCCTGCCGCGCAAGAGTGGACGGGGAGCGCATTGGCATCGATGCCGAGATCACCTGCGCTGCCGAGCTGTGGGATACGGCACAGGCGCGCGTGCTGCGCAGCGTCAGCTACGGCGAGGGCGTGGAGCGCGCGGGCGGCGCGTTTACCGTGTGTTACCCCTCGGAGCGCGACTCACTCTGGAGCGTTGCCAAGCGGTACGCCACTTCACTTAGCGCAGTGCGCAACGCAAACGACCTTGATGCCGATACCCCTGCCGACGATCCGACGTCAATCGAGGGGTGTAAGTATCTGATTGTGTAAATTCTTGCCGCGCGACCCAAATGAAATCTGCCTTGCGGCAGATGAAATCCGCTATCGCGGATGAAATCTGCCTTGCGATGAAATCCACCAACGGCAAGCCATTGGTGGGTATGAAAGGCACAGTTGCACAAATTCCTTTGTGCAAAATTATGCAACCCTACAAACATTGAAAAATCCCGGTTTTGCGCTTGCAAAATCGGGATTTTTTCGGTATGATATAGATGTAAAAATGTGGCGATTTGAAGGTCGCTCAAACTGAAAATCACGCTTAATGGAGGACAAACAAATGGAAAAGGTCAGAATTGGTATTATCGGCTGCGGCGGTATTGCAAACGGCAAACACATGCCTGCTCTTAAGAAGCTGCCCAACGTGGAAATGGTTGCATTCTGTGACATCATTGAGCAAAGAGCAATTGATGCAAAGGCAAAGTACGGCACGCCCGATGCTTTTGTTTGCACCGATTACAAGGAGCTGCCCAAGGATGAAACCATTGACGTCGTACACGCCTGCACCCCCAACCGCTCTCACTCCTTTATTACGGTGGATGCGCTGGATTCGGGCAAGCACGTTATGTGCGAAAAGCCCATGGCGATCAACTCCGCGGAAGCAAAGAAGATGCTGGACGCTGCTGCTCGCTCGGGCAAGAAGCTGACCATTGGTTACCAGTCCCGTCAGTCGATGGGTGCACAGTACCTCAAGACCGAGGCACTTAATGGCACGTTCGGTGAAATTTACTACGCAAAGGCAACCGCACTGCGCCGCAGAGCCGTTCCCACCTGGGGTGTATTCCTCAATGAGTACGAGCAGGGCGGCGGTCCTCTGATCGATATCGGTACCCACTCTCTCGACCTGACCCTTTGGATCATGGACAACTACAAGCCCAAGTACTGCGTCGGTACTTCCTACCATAAGCTCAACAAGGACACCAATCAGGGCAACGCATGGGGCAACTGGGATCCCGAAAAGTTCACGGTTGAGGATAGCGCGTTCGGCTTTGTCGTTATGGAAAACGGCGCAACCGTCAATCTGGAGTCCGCATGGGCGATCAACATGCTTGACGTACGCGAGGCTACCACGCTGGTTTGCGGCACCAAGGCAGGCGGCGACCTGTATGACGGCGTTCGCATCAACGGCATTCGCAACAACAGCCAGTACGTGCTGCGTCCCACGCTCAATCCTCAGGGTGCTGCGTTCTACGAGGGCGCAAGCGCAGGCGATCCCTCTTCCGTAGAGGCTGCACAGTGGATCAACGCTATCGTAAACGATACCGATCCTTGCGTGCTCCCCGAGCAGGCTTACACGGTTACTCGTATTCTCGAGGGCATTTACGAGTCCGCAAAGACCGGCAAGCCCTACTACTTTGACTAATTTTGACTAAGAGAGGATAAATTCTCATGAAAATCAGCGTTCTTGCAAATTTATACGGACAAAAATCTCTTGACGAGGCTCTTTCTATCATCACAAGCCTTGGCGTACACACTGTAGAGCTTGGCGCGGGCGGTTACCCCGGCAAGGCACACTGCAACCCTGCAGAGCTGCTTGCAGACCCCGCTAAGTACGACGAGTTTATCGCAACCCTTGCAAAATATGACGTCAGCGTTTGCGCGCTGGCAGTACACGGCAATGCCGTGCACCCCGATGCCGAGATTGCCGCATCCTACGATAAGGACTTCCGTGAGGCAGTGCTGCTGGCAGAGAAGATGGGGATTGACACGGTCATTACCTTCTCGGGCTGCCCCGGTGACGCTCCCGGCGCAAAGTATCCCAACTGGGTCACCTGCCCTTGGCCGGATGACTTCCTCAAGATCCTTGACTGGCAGTGGAACGAGGTGCTGATCCCTTATTGGAAGGAAGCAGGCGCGTTTGCAAAGGCACACGGCGTTGACCATATCGCGTTTGAAATGCACCCCGGCTTCTGCGTCTATAACCCCGAAACGCTGCTCAAGCTGCGTGCAGCGGTTGGCGACGTGATCGGTGCAAACTTTGACCCCTCTCACCTTGTATGGCAGGGCATGGATCCCGTTGCAGCCATTCGCGAGCTGGAAGGCGCGATCTATCACTTCCACGCAAAGGACACCAAGATCGACAAATACAACACCGCAAAGAACGGCGTGCTGGATACCAAGCACTACGGCGACGAGATCCACCGCGCGTGGGTATTCCGCACCGTGGGCTACGGCAACGGCGAGACCTATTGGAGAGATATGGTTTCCAATCTGCGCCTTGTGGGCTACGACCGCGTGCTGTCCATTGAGCACGAGGACAGCCTGATGAGCATTGACGAGGGCCTTGCAAAGGCTGTTGCATTCTTAAAGGATATTTGCATCTACGAGCCCAAGCCGGGCACCATGAGCTGGGCGTAAGGTGTGCGTATGCGTAAAAGCTTGATCATTCTGGCTCTCTGCCTGCTTTTGCCGCTGGTGCTTTGCGCTTGCGATATGCAGGGCTTGGTGGGTGAGCTGCAGGACGCGCAAACCGAGAACAATGCTGCGCAAATGGGCGGCATACTGGGTGCTCTTGAGATCATCGGAACCGATGAGAACGGCAATTATATCGTCAAGGGCGAGAACGGTACCGTGGTTCTGGAAGGCGATGAGTTTCATGCGTTTCAGGGCGAAGTCAACGGCAGCTACGCGGTGATCATCGGCGGTAACGGATCGTTTGATTACAATATCAGCGTTGTTGATCCCATGGCGGAAATAGACGCTTACGAGGCGTCTGCCTTCACGCCTGCCAAGGGCGAGTCGAATTACGTAAAGATCACGGTGCGCGACTATGGCGAGATCGTCATTCGCCTGCACACAGGCAGCGCACCCGAGACGGTACAGAACTTCAAAAAGCTGGTTGGGCAGGGCTTTTATAACGGGCTTGTGTTCCACCGCGTCATTCAGAATTTCATGATTCAGGGCGGCGGATATAACCAGCTTGGCGATCAGCTCGAGGCTGATGCGATCAAGGGCGAATTTGAAGGCAACGGCTTTAAGAACAATTTGAAGCACGTGCGCGGCGTGATCTCCATGGCGCGCGCCAACGATCCTGACAGTGCATCCTCGCAGTTCTTTATCTGCGATACCGACAATCCGCACCTGGACGGTCAGTACGCTGCGTTTGGCTACGTTGTTGCGGGTATGGAGGTCGTGGACCTGATCGCGGCTGTCAAAACCAAAGCAGGCGACGTTCCCGAGACTCCCGTTGTGATCGAATCCGCGGAATTCGTGATCCCCACAAAGTAAAAATCCAAAGACCGACGAAGTTTTCGTCGGTCTTTTTTGTATTTTTACGGTTTTGCAGCCCTTTGTTTGAAAAAGAATGGTTGCAAAACTGCGAAAAGCGTGCTATAATAAGAATATACTGTTCGATATAGCCGTGAATTTGAAAAAAAGAGAGGTATCTCCCAATGATCAGAATTCCCGTGTTTCCCGTAGGTCAACAGATTTTCGAGGGCTGCAGCGTTACTGTCAACCAAAGAAAGGTCAAGCCGTATTCGGCGCGTGTATCCGCCATGCCGTTCAATTGCTCCTGGCCGGGGCATCAGCGTCCGCTTGACCAGACCGAGCTTGCAGGCTTTGTTTCAGTAGAATCGGATGAGGCGTTGATTATGACCGTGACCTGGCAAGCTCCGCCGACAGAGGTGCTGGTGCGTCCGCTTTCGCGCGGTGTGCATGCCGAGATAGACGGCTGCACCGCGACCTTTACGCTGCCCGGATGCGGGCAATACACGGTGGAGGCTGACGGACATCACGGCGCCTTGCACGTGTTTGTCAATCCCATCAAGGAGATCGACGGCTTGCGCACCACCTATCGCTTTGCGGGCGGTGAGCATCATATCGGCTCTATCGAGCTGACCGATAACGATACCGTGTATATTGACGCGGGAGCGGTGGTGCACGGCTCGTTCTATGCCATTTGTGCCGAGAATATCCGCATTCTGGGACACGGCATTATCGATGGCAGCCGCGAGGAGCGCACGGGCGAGACCTCGCTTTTGGCGTATGATTACGCCGCACCCATTCCGCGCGATAAGCAGGGCATTCGCGCCTTTACGCACGCGCACCGCGTGCTGCGCGGCAACCTGCGCTTTTATCGCTGCAGGAACGTGCACGTAGAGGGCGTTGTCTGCCGTGACAGCGCATCCTTTGCCATCATTGCCGCAGGCTGTGAGAACGTGTCGATCGATAACGTCAAGACCGTTGGCATGTGGCGATACAACTCGGACGGCATTGACCTGTTCAACTGCACGGGCGTCAGCGTGCGCAACTGCTTCTTGCGCAACTTTGACGATTGCATGGTCATCAAGGGCATTTGCGGCTGGGATGACGCGCCGAACCGCAATATTACGGTAGAGAAGTGCGTGCTTTGGTGCGACTGGGGCAGGGCACTTGAGATCGGGGCAGAGACCAACGCTCCCGCGTTTTACAATATCACGTTCTCGGATTGTGACGTCATTCACGGCTCGACCATGCAGCTGGATATCCAGCATCACAACCGCGCCGAGATCCGAAACGTCAGCTTTGAAAACATTCGCGTGGAATACACGCAGTATCAGCAATCGGATGCGTATCAGCATACCGACGAGCAGGAATACCGCAGCACCACGCCTGCGCAGCAGCCCATTCTGATGAACGTGGCGCTGTACGATATGGGGCTGTTCTCCAAGGACGGCAAGCACGGCTGCGCGCACGATATTCTGTTCAAGGATATTTACGTGCTGACCGACGCGCCCATGCCTATGCCTGTGTCGATTTTTGCAGGACTTGACGAGCAGCACAGCGTGCGTGACGTGCGCGTGGACGGCTTGTATTTTAACGGCGAGCGCGTGACCGATATCCAAAAAGCCAATTTCGTCATTGGCGGACACGCAGAGGGCATCAGCTTGTGCTGACCCGACCCAAGTAAGAAGGAGTAGATAAAAAGTGAACGCATTGCATTATACCCTGATCGGTGCGGGCGCAGCCGTGGCTGCTCTTGCCGTGGGCGTTGGCGTTGCCGCGCCGTATATCCATAAGCTGTTCAAGCAGTCGTTTGGACGCTCCGATCCCGCGCCCGACGGACAAAACGCGTTTTTGGAGGGCTTGCGGAAAAAGGGGTTTGATCAGCAGGTTGAGCTTGTACAGCACGGCTGGGATAAGCTGGCAAGCACGCCGCATGAGAAGGTGTATATCACCTCGCACGACGGGCATCGTCTGTGCGCCAAGCTGTATGCGCCCGAAAACCCGATTGCGACCGTGGTGCTTGTGCACGGATATCACAGCAAGGGCGAGATGGATTTTGGTTGCGTGTTTGATTTTTACGCGCAGCAGAATATCGCCATGCTGATCGTATATCAGCGCGCGCATGGGGAGAGCGAGGGCAATTATCTGACCTTTGGCGCAAATGAGCGCTTTGACGTGCGCGATTGGTGTAAGTATCTGGTTGCGCGTTTTGGCAAAGATCACAGCATCATTCTGGACGGCGTTTCCATGGGCTGCGCAACCGTGCTGCTGGCGTCCTGCCTGCCCGATCTTCCGCCGCAGGTCAAGGCGGTCATCGGAGATTGCGGCTATGCCTCTGCCAAAAATCAGATCGCGCAGGTGGTCAAGGAGGATATGCATCTGCCTGCATTTGCGGTCATGCCTGTGGCAAGTCTGCTTTGCCGCATCTATGGCGGTGCTTACTTAAGCGGCGCGGAGGTGGAAAGGGAACTGAAAAAAGCCAAGCTTCCCACCTTGTTTGCGCACGGCGCAGCGGATGATTTTGTGCGCCCCTATAATTCCGAGCGCAACTTTGCCGCATGCACGAGCGAATATAAGCGACTTTGCATTTACGAGGGCTCGCCCCACGGACTGAGCTACCTCGACCACAAAGAGGAATACGAAAAGGAGATCCTTGCACTGCTCAAGCACGCAGGGGTGCTGGATTGAATTGCATAAAAGATGAGCCGAATGCTTACGTAAGCATTCGGCTCTTTTTATGAGTGTTTAAAGCTTCTTTTTGATCACGGCAGCCGTGGCAAGGCTTGCAAGCAGGAGCACGTAGCCTGCGCCGATGACGGTTTTGCATCCGACGGGGGAGACTGCCATATCCTTGTTGCCCTCGTCGGGCTGCGCGGTGTCTGCCTCGGTGGTCTCGGGTATAGGCTCGCCCGTGGTCACTTGCAGCGAGAACACGGTCATGTTATGATCCGAGGGGTGGGGAACGTTCTCGATCGCGGGACCGCCCACCTGCTTGTAGGAGTCAACCCAGATCTTGTCCTTGGAAATGATGCAATGGTCGATGGGCAGGCGGGTCTGGAAGTCTGCCGAGTATTCGCCCCACTTATTGAACGTGCCGTGCAGATTGGTGTCGTAAGTGCGAAAACGTGCGTCGGCAAGGTCGCCCGAGGTCAGAATGTCGTAGGACTCGTGCGTCTGGTTGGCGTTCCAGTCACCCATCATGATGATAGGACGCTCGCCTGCAATCTCGTGCGCACGGTCGTAGATCAGCTGTGCGGAAAGCGTGCGGACCTCTTCGCTTTTGGCGTCGAGATGTGCGCCCATGAACAAGAATTCCACGCCGCTTGCCTTGTCCTTGAGCACGGCGTAATTGATGCAGCGCGCCATGTCGCCCGTCAAGCCGCCGTCCCACTTGTTAGAGCCCTTCTTGTCGGGGGTGGAGGAGCACCAGAAGCGGTCGGTTTCCAAAGTCTCAAAGCGGTCGGTCTTCCATAAGATCAGCGAGGTCAGATCCCACTTCTGATTGTTCTGCTTGCCGTGGAAATCTCTGCCCGCGCTGGAATATCCGTAGGCGGTGTAGCCGTTTTTCTCGCAAAAGGCTTGAATGTATGCTTGCCAAGCAAAGTTGACCTCACACAGCACGATCAGGTCGGGGGATTCTGCCTCGATCAGGGCAAACGCCTCGTCCTGTCTGTCGGCAATAAAGGGAATGTCCTCGTAATCGTTGGGAATACCCGAGGCGCAGATGTTGTACTCTACCGCCTTGATCGGAATGGTCAGGGTATTGGGTACAAGAGCGGGATTTTTGGGGATCTGGTTGTCATACACGCTGCCGGGCTTTGGGAGTGCCGATCCCATGCAGCTGCCGTCAGCACCGAATACCACGGCGCGGTTGTTGCGATTGTAATATACCGCATCGTAGGTCACCGATTGCACGTATCCGCCGCAATACAGCTCCATGGTTGAGTGGGTGGATTCCTTGTCAAATTTGAAATCCTTGTTGGTGACTATGAAGAAACGGTTTTTGTCAAGGACGTCGGCAATGCCGTGCAGACCGACAAACGCCTCGTAAACGGCGGTGGCGGATTCTGCAGTAGTGTCAAGACCGAGCGTTTCCCAGTTCTTTGAGTGATGCACGATCACGGCAACCTCACCGGGAGCAAGCGTGGGCGTATCCCCCGCGCAGATCAGTTCGCCGGATTCTGCTCTGACGTTATCGCCGGAGAGGTAGAAAAGGGAAAGCTCTGCCAGCGAGATAGTTCTGTTTGTGGGGTTGTATATCTCGGTGTAGGGAAATACGTCAGCGTTGTCCTCGATCTGCTCGTCACCCGCAACCCAAGCGGGGTTGAAGCAGATCTCGGTGATGATCAAGCCGTCTCCCTCGGGGATAGGCTCGGTTTCGGCAAACGCACTCAAGGGAGCAAGCAGCATCAGGCTGCAGATCAGTAAAGCAAGTAAGTGCGGGTTTTTCATGGTCAATCCTCAACAAGCTTGGGGCAGCTCTCGCCTGCCTTGTAGGCGGCAATGTATTGCTTCATCCACTGATAATACAAATCGCCGTGTCCGCCCTCCATGGGCTCAATGTCGCGGCTGTATTCCTGGTTGTAGTTATCCACGAATGCGGTCTGACCGTCCACGATAAAGCGCTGCGCCGTCCATTCGTTCCACCAGGTAAGCGTGACCACCTTGGGATGCACGCGGAACGCCTCCTTCCATTGATCGTAGAAGAATTTGCCGCCGTTTCTGCCGTGTGCGGTGGGCATGGACATGTAGGTTTCCTGCGAGGCGACCGCAACCGAAAGCTGCTCAGCCACGCCGTCCTTTTCGTAGGCTGTGCCTCTGTTTTTGACGTTCAAAAATCTCCAGCACTTCTCGCTGGTCAGTCCCCACATGTGACGCACGGTAAAGAGATCGGAGCAGGGGAAGGTGTCGGTGCTTTGGGTGTAGATCATGAAGGGCTTGCCCTCCCAGTAAACAAAGCAATCTGCATAGGGGTTATTTTCGGTGTAATAGCGGTCGTAAAGCGCCTTGATCATCGGGCCCTCGGATGCGCCGCACCAAGCCACGATATAAGGCGTGCGGTATCCCTCGGCACGCAGCTCAAGCGTTGCCTTGCACAGCGTATCCAGCGGATCAAACATCCATACCTTGCCCATGGCGGTGTTGGAAATGTAGCCGTCGTTTGCGTTGGTGTAGTCCAGAATGATAAAGTCCACGTTTGCCTCGCCCAAGAGGATCAGGTTGTTCTTTGCAGCCTGCAGGTCGGTCGAGCGATAATAGCCCTGCGCGGGCTTTGCCCAGTAGTGGAAGGCGTGCACGGAACCCCAGTCGCGCTTGCCCTCGAGCACCTCGGTGATGTTGTTGAAATCCTTAACAGGCTCTGTGCCTGTGCCAAGGATGCCGTCAAACCATACCGAGTAGCAAATGCTTACAAGGTCGGTCTTATCGGTCATATCAAGTCCGGGGGTCACACCCTGGTCGGGAACGGCTTTGACGGTAGTTTCCACGCGATAGTCCTCCTTCTGGCAAGCGTACATTTGCAAATTGTCGATCACGCTGCCGCCCATGTGCGTAAAGAATACGAAATAGTCGCCTGCGTAATGGCTCATGGTATTGGCGGTTTCTGCCACCAGCGCGCCTGCGGCGTCATAAACGCGCAGGGTCGAGTTGTCCATGCTTGTCTTGAGCAGCAGCTGACGCTCGCCGCCGTCAAACGTGCCGTAAATATAAGTATCGTAATTTTCGGTGCAAACGATATCCACGTGCTGCATCTCGGCAAATCCCTTAGGGATCTTGACCGAGGTAAAGCCTGCGGGCCAGCCGCCTGCGTCGCCGCCGATTACGGTGATCACGTCGTTTTGTGAGAACGAGAACCAAAGTCCGTCACCGGGCGCGTCGGGAATCTTGCCTGAGTAGTTGGAAACGTAGCAGCCGATAAAGGTGGAGATCCAGGTGTGCGTGCCCGTGGATTCGGCATAGGGCGCAAAGCTCTTGATATCCAAGGAAAGCTGCACCTGATGGTTGTCCTTGACCGATGCGTGTGTCAAGGGCGACCACGTGGACCAGCCTGAGCCGAATTTTTGACCGTCGTGCACAAAGTACATCTGTCCGTCAATGATGGCAGCATGATTTTGGTCGCGGAACGCGATCTTGCCGCCTGCGGTCTTGTCGCCGTCGTTGAAGTTGGCGTCCAGCAGCGTTTTAACGCCGGTTTGATCAGCCGTAGCAACCGTGCCGATCAGCGAGGTGTCAAAGCCGTCGATGGCGATTATGGTCTCCTCCTTGACGTAGGACATGCCGGGGTAGTAATCAATCTCGCCCTGCTCGGGGGGCGTGGAGCTTTCCTGCTCGGTTTCGGTTTCGGTGTCAGCTTCACTTTCCTGCGTGCCATCGGTTTGTCCGGGCGCGTCGGTTGCCTGTGTTGAGCCGTCGCCAAGTCCGCTGTCGGGCTGCGTGGTGCAGGCTGCCAAGGGGAGCAGCAGGCAAAGCGATAAAAGGATCAGCAGGGGAGAGAGCTTATAGTTTTTGATCATAGTTCTTGCATCCTTTCCGTGTGTATTCTACCTTAATTATAGCTTACGGAAAACGGTTTGTCAATTCACAGAAAGTGAGAAAACGCAAGCACGTACTTGACAAAGGTGCACAAATACCGTATAATAATGGCAGATAGTTCACAGAGAAACTAAAGGAGACACTATGCTTTTTTTTGAATGGCTTGGCAAAATGTACACCATGGATCAGTATTTGCAGGAGTGCATTGCTCCCGTGTGCAAGGAGTATCACCTGACGGGTGCGGAGATGACCGTGCTGCTGTTTTTGTATAATAATCCCCAGCAGAACACCGCAACCGACATCATCAAATTCAGCCGTATGGGCAAAGCCAATATCTCCAAGTCGATCGAGCATCTGATCCGCAGGGATCTGCTGATCCGCACGCGTGACGCACAGGATCGGCGCGTGGTGCATCTTTGCTTAACCGAGACCGCACTGTGTATTTTGCCCGACCTGATCGGCGCGGCAGAGCAGTATCTGCGCGGCGTTTTTGCGGATTTTTCGCCCGAGGAGATGCGCGTTTTCTCCGAGTTTAACAGCCGCATGGCTGCCAATGCCGAGAGCAGAATGCGAAAAAAACAAAAATAATATAAACCCTGCCGTTGACAAGCGGCAGGGCTTTTGTTATAATAGAATCAACAAATCCAAACACAAAGGAGTTTGCATATGAAACAACTGCACCTGATTTGTAATGCGCACCTTGATCCCGTTTGGCAATGGGATTGGAACGAGGGCGCTTCCGCTGCACTGGCAACCTTTTATTCTGCTGCCGAGCTTGCGGGCGAATATGATTACATCTTCTGCCATAACGAGGCGCTGCTGTACGAGTGGATCGAGAGATACGATCCTGCGCTGTTTGCCCGCATCAAGGTGCTGGTAGAGGCAGGCAAGTGGCACATTATGGGCGGCTGGTACGTGCAGCCCGACTGTAATCTGCCCGGCGGTGAGGGCTTTGTGCGCCAGATCGAAACGGGACTTACCTACTTTAAGGAAAAGTTTGGCGTGCGTCCTACCACGGCGGTCAACTTTGACTCGTTCGGTCACACGCAGGGCTTGGTGCAGATTCTCAATAAGACAGGCTACGATAGCTATATCTTCTGCCGTCCGCTTGCTTCCATGATGAGCCTGCCGCACATGTTCTTTGAGTGGAAGGGCTTTGACGGCAGCTCTGTCAAGGCTGCAAGATTTGAGGACGATACCATTTATTGCTCCGAGTTGGGCAATGCGGTCAACGACATCAAGAGAAAGATGCGTCCTTGGCAGGACGAGGACGTGGCGTTTGCTTTGTGGGGCATCGGTAACCACGGCGGCGGACCTTCGCGTAAGGATTTGCGCGAGGTCGGCGAGATGATCAAGGAGGAGCTTGGCAACGGCGTGCAGATCATGCACTCCACCCCCGAGCAGTTCTTTGCCGCAGCAACGCCCAAGGCAAGCTTGGACGGCGCGCTGCAGCCTTGCTTTGTCAAGTGCTATTCCTCTGTCAGCACGCTCAAGCGCAGATATGCAGAGCTTGAGGATAAGCTGCTGATGACCGAAAAGATCTGCGCACGCGCAGCGATAGAGACCGATTTCGTATACGATAAGGCTGCCATGGACGAGGCGCAGCGCATTCTCGCTATGGTGCAGTTCCATGACGTGCTTGCGGGCACCAGCATTCTGGATGGTAACGTCTCCTCCTTGCGCAAGGCGGATTACGCTCTGGAAATTCTGGACGAGCAGTTCTCCCGCGCGTTCTTCAAGCTGTACGAGGGCTGGGAGCGCGGCGCGGGTGGGGAATATCCCTGTGCGGTATTCAATCCCCATCCTTATGAGATCGACGGTGTGTTCGACCTTGAAATGCTGCTTTTGAATGCGATCGGCTCTATGGGTCCTACCATGTATCACCTTGAGGTGCGCGATGAGAACGGCGTATGCGTTTCTCAGCTGACCAAGGAAGGCTCGACGATCAATATGGATAGAAGAAAGCGCGTGACCGTGCGTGCAAAGCTTGCGCCCATGTCGCTGACCCGCTTTGACGTTAAGGTCAGCGTGGTAGAGCGCGTGCCCGTAGACAAAACGCCGCAGACCTCGTTTGACCTCGGCGGCGGTGTGCATGCGGACTTCTGCGAAAAGTGCGGCGCTATGTCCGGTCTTTCGCTGGACGGCAAGCAGTATCTGGGTGGCGGCGCGTTTATGCCCGTATCCTTTAGCGATAACGCAGACCCTTGGGGCTGGTGGCTTGATACCATCAGCAACGATCTTACCAAGCTGGATTGCAAGACCTCCTTGCGTGTCATCGAGCGCGGCGACGTGCTGACAAGAGTGGAGAGCGAGTACACCACGGGCAAGTCGGACGTGCGCGTGGGGTATACGCTGTATCACGATCTGCCTTACGTGGACGTTAAGGTCAACGTAGCCTGGAGCGACGCCGGCAAGGGACTCAAGCTGGAGATCCCGCTCAAGGAATTTGGCAAGTTTATCGGTCAGACCGCGTTTGGTACGCAGGAATACGGTACGGAGCTTGAGCAGTGCTCGCAGAGATTTGTGGCTGTCGAGTGCGGCGACAAGATGCTGGGCGTGTTCAAGAGTGGCTCGTACGGCTGCTCGGTTGAGAACGGCAAGCTGTATCTGACGCTGCTCAACGGCTCGGTCTATTGCGCACATCCTGCCGGGGATCTTCCCATTCTGCCCGATGAGAGATATTACGACTATATCGATCTTGGCGTGCACGAGTTCTCGTTCCGCGTAGCGATCTGCGAGAGAGGCGAGCTGGAGCGCATGGCAACCGAATTCTGCCAGAAGTTCTATACCCTCAACGTATATCCGCACGGCAACGGCACCTATCTGAAGAATTCTCCCGTCGTGCTGTCCGATTACGATATCGCGCTTTCCTGCTTCCGCAAGCTGGAGGACGAGACCTACATGATCCGCCTGTTCAATAACCTTGACGCAGCGCGCAAGTGCGATTGCACGGTCATGGGTACCACGCTCTCGCTGGAGTTCGGCAAGTACGAGGTCAAGACGCTGCTTTATAAGAACGGAAGCTTGACCGAGCACGATTCCATGTTGGCAATTTGAAATACGTAAAAATTAAAGGCAGCACCTGCAAGGGTGCTGCCTTTTGATATGTGTTTTGTGCGGACAGTCGAGGACGCCTGTCCCTACAAAGATACCGTAACGTAGGGGCGAGAATTTCGGCATAGCCGAAATATGTGATCGCCCGTTAATCGCCCGCTATCAAAACGGTTTGTTATTTCAACCTCGGCTTCCAATACGCGCTCTTGTAATACCGCTTGGTCAGCACGGAAAGGCTGCGCGCGGTTTCCTTGATGCGAAAACGCTTGGAGTGTTTGGCGTAATACTCGGACGGCATATCCGAGAGCGTCAGGGGCGCGTAAAAATGCCCCTCGTAGACCTTGAATCGCGCAAGATTGCGCGCAAGTCCGCGGATCGAATAAAAGCGGTCGGGGGAAATGCCTGCGCCCGTCATGGAAACAAGCTCGGTGGCAAAATCCACGCAGGTGTGGCATCGCTCAAGGGCGACGCGGCGGCGGAACAGGAAGGTCAAGGCGCCGATGTAATTATACACGTAATCCTGCGCCTCTGCCTCGTAAGCTTGCAGGTGCGCGCGAATGGTCGCGTGCTGCTCGTCGGTTACGGGAATGGCGCAGATCTGCACCGATGCGGCAATATTGCGCCGCAGATAACGCTCGGGCGTTTCCACCACAAAGCCGCCGCAAAAGGGCGTGTCCTCGTAGCGGCGCGCGAACGAATAAAGCTTTTGCATATTGCCGTCCAGCGAGATCGACACGTGGTTATAGCGGTGGTTGGTAAAGGCGCGAATGAATTTGGCGATCATATAATGCGTGGACGAAAAGACCACGTAAACGTACTTGGGGGAGTCGGTCAAGAGTGCACCTCCTTTATAAGTTATAAAACATGATGATACCGATCAGGTTGGTGGCAAGATTAGATGCCATGTGTACAAGATACGAGGGAAGAAGGCTCTCGGTCTTGCGGTTGAGAAAAGCGAAGATGCAGCCGCCCAGCGCCATACCAAACAGGGCAAGCGCGAAAATGACGGGAGAGAGCCAGCCGTCCATAAAGGCAACGTGATAGGCGGAGAAGAGCAGGGCACTTGCCGCGTAGGCAAAGGGCAGCCCCAGCGGACGCAGAGAAAAGAAGCAAAAGCCGCGGAAGAAGAACTCCTCCAAAAAAGAGTTGATCAGCGCGATGTAGAGTGCAACAAAGATAAAGTTTTCGCGCGTCACGCCCGCATCTGCTGTCACCGAATCGGTTACGGATGAAAAATCAATGAAATTGCGTAGCGCAAAAAATGCGATCATGATCACGGTAAAAATGCCGATCGCCAAGGGGAGAATCAGCGCAAGATGCCGCTTTTGCAGCGAGAACAGCTTTTTCGGCGCAAAGGATTTGGTACAGAGCAGGTATACGACGGGGATTGCGCCGAACAAAACGAGCTTGATCGCGCTTTTGATTGCATACGGCGGCGAGAGCAACGCATCCACAAGTCCCATGCAAACGCAAAGTCCAAGCGAGAGCAGCAGCACGGTCACCGCGTTTTTCTTTGTCTTTTCCATAGTGTCCCTCCTTTGCCGATGCCTTATTATAGCATATTCTCCCTTTCGCGTCAAGTTTTTTCATTGGCTTACGTATTTGCCAATAAAAGAAAATCGAAATGCGAGGACTATTGAATAATGAAATCTGCCCAAGGCAGATGAAATCCACCCCGACGGGGCGGATGAAAAAAGAACCGAGACCGCGGTCTCGGTTCTTTTTTACGCAGTGACAATGCTGTCGGCTTTTTGCAAGCCAAGCTTTTTGACAGCGTCCTCGCGCATTTTGTATTTGAGGATCTTGCCTGCCACGTTCATGGGGAAGGCGTCCACAAAATCAATATACTTGGGCACCTTATGGCGCGCCATGTGATCCAGGATATAGCCCTTCATTTCCTTTTCGGTCATGGTCTCACCCTCCTTGAGAATGATGCAAGCCATAATTTCCTCGCCGTACTGCTCGTCGGGCACGCCGATGACCTGTACGTCCTTGACCTTGGGATGGGTATAGATAAATTCCTCAATCTCCTTGGGATAAATGTTCTCGCCGCCGCGGATGATCATATCCTTGAGTCTGCCCGTGATACGGAAGTTACCGTCCTCGGTCTTGGCAGCAAGGTCACCCGTGTGCAGCCAGCCGTCCTTGTCAATGGCGGCAGCGGTTGCGCGGGGCATCTTGTAATATCCCTTCATAATGTTATAGCCGCGTGCGACAAACTCACCGTTCTCGCCAACAGGCATCTCTTCGCCCGTTTCGGGGTCAACCACCTTGCACTCGATCTCGGGCAGGGCTCTGCCTACCGTACCAACGCGTACCTCAAGCGGATCGTCGGTCGAGGACATGGTGCAGCCGGGCGACGCCTCGGTCTGACCGTACACGATGGTGATCTCGCTCATGTGCATCTTTTCCACCACGTCACGCATGACAGAGATGGGGCAGGGGCTGCCTGCCATAATGCCGGTGCGCACGTGCGAGAAGTCGGTCTTGGCAAAATCGGGGTGCTCGAGTAGCGCGATAAACATGGTGGGAACGCCGTGGAATGCGGTAATGCGCTCCTGGTGGATGCAAGCCAGCGCAGGGCGCGGAGAGAAATAGGGCAGGGGATAGATCGAAACGCCGTGCGTCATGGAAGCGGTCATGGCAAGCACCATGCCAAAGCAATGGAACATGGGCACTTGGATCATCATGCGGTCGGCGGTGGAAAGATCCATGCGGTCGCCGATGCACTTACCGTTGTTGACGATGTTGTAATGCGTCAGCATAACGCCCTTGGGGAATCCCGTTGTGCCCGAGGTGTACTGCATGTTGCAAACGTCGTGCGGAGAAACGCCTGCCGCCACGCGTACAAGCTCCTCGCGCGGTGTTGCGCCCGAGTAGGTCATAGCCTGCTCCCATGTCAGCGCGCCCTGCTCCTCAAAGCCGCAGGTGATCACGCGGCGCAGGAAGGGCAGGCGCTTGCAGTGCAAGGGCTCTCCTGCAGGGGTCTCTGCCATTTCGGGGCAAAGCTCACGAATGATCGCGCGATAGTTTGAGTCGCGGTAGCCGTCCACCATGATCAGGGTGTGCGTATCCGACTGGCGCAGCAGGTATTCCGCCTCGTGGATCTTGTAAGCCGTGTTCATGGAGACCAGCACTGCGCCGATCTTGGTCACAGCCCAGAACGCGATGTACCACTCGGGCACGTTGGTTGCCCAAACAGCCACGTGGCTGCCCGGACGCACGCCAAGCGAGAGCAGAGCACGCGCGCACTTGTCCACGTCGCGACGGAACTGCGCGTAGGTTCTTGTATAGTTGAGCGTGGTGTACTTGAAGGCGTACTGGTCGGGGAACAGCTCAACCATGCGGTCAAGCACCTGCGAGAAGGTCATGTCGATCAGCGTGTCCTTTTTCCACACGTATTTTCCGGTGTGCGCGTTGTTATCGTACAGGTGATCCTGTGCGCGCGAGGTGTCCGAAAAACGCTCCATGTAGGTAGCAAACTGGGTCAGAATGATCTCGGGGTCGTTGATATCCTCGATCCATGCGGGATCCCACTCCAGCGAGATAAAGCCGTCGTAGTTGACAGAGGAAAGCGCGCGGATCAGGTCGGGCATGGGGAGATCGCCCTCGCCCATAAAGCAATATTCGCCGTTCTTGGCGTCACGCACGTGTACGTGCTTGACGTATGCGCCAAGGTTGGTAATGGTGGTCTCGGGCGACTCGCCTGCCTGCAGGCAGGTATTGTACATATCCCAAAGCGCACCCAGGCTGTCGCTTGCAAAGCGGTTGAGTATCTCGCGCAAGGAGTCGGTATGCGCAAAGCAGCCCGCAGTCTCCAAAAGCAGCGTAACGCCCATTTCTTGCGCATAGGGCAAGAGAGGCTCTAAGTTGTGGCAAACCGTATCAAAGCAGTCCTTGCCGTCGGTACGCGTGTGCACGCGCACAAAGGGCACGCGAAAGGCGGATGCCAGCGCGATATAAGCGCGCAAGGTTTCCACGCAGCTCTCGCCGTCGGGCTCGGAGATATCGGCAGAGGTGTCAAAGCAAACGGGGGTAATGCGGCGGTCGATCAGCGTGTGCAGCGTGCTTCTTGCACATGCTGCGTCAAAGGGCTGACCGGGCGCACCCAGGGTATCGGTAACGTCGTAAAGCTCCAGCCCCTGCATACCCGTGGCATCGCACAGAGAAAGCAGATCGGCATAAGAGCAGGACGTCCATTTTCTGTTGGAAAACGAAAGCTTCACGCGCGACCCTCCTCGTAAACGATCTTGTTGAGCGCGTCAAGATACGCGCGAATGGACGCGCCGATAATGTCGGTGGAAATACCCTGACCTGCATGCAAGCCGCGCTCGGAGCGCAGTTTGACAAGCGCAGAGCCCACAGCCTCGCGACCCTCGGTCACGGCGTGGATCTGGAAATCGTCCAGCTCGTAGTGGTGACCCACGATCTGCTCCAGTGCCTTGAAGGCAGCGTCGATCGGGCCGTCGCCAAGCGAGATGGCTTGCAGCGTCTTTTCTCCCTTTTGCACCGTGACGTGTGCGGAGGAGGAGAAGGTATTGCCGCTGTTGATAACGTAGGTGATCAGCTGATAGGTAGAGGGCACTTGCATGGCAATGGTTGCCACGATGGTGTCAAGCTCGCGCGTGCCGATCGCCTTGCTTTGGGTAATTCTCTTGAATTCCTCGTATACGCGCGTCGCGTCCTCGGCGGAAAGGGTATAGCCCAGCTTTGCAACCTCGGCAAGCACGGTGTGCTTGTCGGCGTCCGCGCTCAGCGCAAGGCTCTCGCCCTCGCTTTGCAGCACGGCACTTGCCTTGCTGCCGCCCTTTTTATCAAACAGGTCTGCAGCCGCAGCGGCGCAGGTCTTTGCCTCGGTGTAAAGCACGCAGGTGTCCACGCCCAGCTTCTCGGCTCTCTGTGCAAGTATTGCAAGCGTTGCGCCTGTGTTGGGCGCTTCGTTGCCTGCACAGCAAAGATTGATCTGACCAACCTTAGCGGACAGAGATTCCAGCACGGTGGCAAGCGCCAAGCCGCAAGCGTCCGAGCAATGCAAGCCAAGCGTTACGCCGGCAAGCGCGGGAACGTCAGAAGTGAGCTGCTCTATAAACGCGATCATGTCCGCGGGCAGCGCATAGCCCTCGGGGTCGCAGATAGTGACGGTATCGGCACCAGCCTCGATCGCGGCGTTGATGCAGCCTGTCAGAATGGCATAGTCGCCGCGCACGGCGTCCTCTGCCACAAATTCCACGTGATCGCAAAGCGCGCGTGCAGCGCGAATGCCCTTTTGCACGGTTTCGATTGCGTTCGCAGGCTTGAGATGATGGAAAAATTCCAGCTGTGCCTGCGAGGTGGGCAGAGCCAGCGCCAGCTTTTTATGCTTGGCTGCGCCAATCGAGGTGTAAACCTCCTCTGCGTCCGCGCCGTCGGGGGATACGTGTGCACAAAGCACCGAGTCGGTGATCACCGAGGCTACCGTGCGCGCAAGCAAGGCGTCAGCCTTGTGGCTTTTGATGCGCGGCAGCGTGATCTGCGAGACGTGCATTTTGCCAAGCAGTCTGGCAGCCTGAACCTTCTCGCGGAAGGAAAGCTGATCCGATGCAAGCTTTGTGCAAAGGGTAATATCGTTGATGATGAGATTGCGCATAAAGGTTCTCTCCGTTTATCAGATTTCGAGGGTCCAGCCCTTAGTATCTTGGATCTTGCCCCACTGGATACCGGTCAGAGTATCGTACAGGGTCTGGGTAACGGCGCCGATCTTGCCGCCGCTGACGGGATAGCGAACACCGCCGTAGCAAAGCTCGCCAATGGGGGATACAACTGCTGCCGTACCCGTGCCCCAAGCCTCTTCCAGCTTGCCGTTCTGTGCAGCCTCGATCAGCTCGTCTACGCTGATGCGGCGCTCGCTGACGGGGTAGCCTGCGTCACGCAGCACCTCAAGGCAGGATTTTCTGGTAATACCGGGCAGAATAGAGCCGGTCAGCGCGGGGGTGACGATCTCGCCGTCGATCTTGAACATAAC
>JAZRDG010000064.1:0-46133 GCA_045660125.1 Eubacteriales bacterium
GTTCTTTGCTCATAAAAAGGGTGTCGGCTCTACTAAGAACGGTCGTGACAGTGAGTCTAAGCGCCTTGGCGTTAAGAAGGCTGACGGTCAGGCAGTTATCGCCGGCAACATCATCGTAAGACAGAGAGGAACCGCTATCCACGCTGGTAACAACGTTGGTATGGGTACTGACCACACTCTGTACGCGCTGATCGACGGCAAGGTAAAATTTGAACACAAGACTAAGGACAAGAAGCAGGTCAGCGTATACGCAGACTAATTTTTGACCGAGTCAACGTAAAAGGGGTGCTTTCATAGCACCCTTTTTACGTTTTTTCATTTTGTGATAAGATCTGCTCGGCATCCAGCATCTGCGCGTGCAGCCTTGCCGCACTGCGTCGCAGCTGCTCGTGCTCGGCAGAGGTAAGGTACATGTCAGGGAGTGGGTGCGCGCCGTGTCGCCCCACCGTGCAGGGAAGGCTTAAGCAGCAATGTGCAACGTCACCCAAAGCATCGGCAGCCGTGCAGATCGGTAAAATCGTATTGGCATCCGTCAAAATGCAATTGGCGATCAGGGTGCACGCCTGCGCAATTGCATATTGCGCGCAGCCAAAGGCATCCTCTGCGCGCTCAAAGGCGTGCAGCGTGTCATCCAAAAGCGATTGCAGCATGGCAGCGTCATAGCTTCGCCCGATCGCACCAAGGTAATCTTCGATCCTTGCGCCGCAAACGCGCATGCTCCCTTGGCAAAGAAAGCCGTGCGCGTCCGATTGCCCAAGTATCATGCTTTCCAGCTGCCGCGCATCCACACCAAGGTATTTGCCAAGCATTTTGCGCAGATACAGCGTTTGCGCCAGCGTACCGATCCCCATGACCTTGTGCTGCGGCATTCCTGCGTATCGCATAACGGCATGGGTCATGATCTCACAAGGGCGGCTTAAGACTACGACGCACCCGTCATGCGTATGTGCCGTAACGTTTGCAACTGCACGCCTGACGATCGGGAGATTGAGCTCGATCAGATCGGCATGCGCGCTTTCGTGCAAATACCCGTGCCCGAGCGCAAGCACGATCAGCGAGCAATCCGCAAGGTCGGAATATTCTCCTGCCCAAAGATCCATGCTCGTGCCCATCGGCACGGCACAGGCAAGATCGGCGGCAAGCCCGTCGGCTGCGCGTTGATTTGGGTCGATCAACACAAGCTGATCGATAAATCCGCATTGTGAGAGCGAGTGGGCAACGGCAGCGCCGACACCCGAGCAACCAATGACGGCGCATTTGCGTGCGCTGCGCCTTTGCGCAATCGAAAAAAACGACATAAAACCTCCATACTGCAGTAGTAACTACTATAGTATGGAGGTTATTTGGTTATTTATTCACTTAACGTGCGTTCAACGGCGCGTTTCCATCCGTTGCAAAGCGACAAGCGCGTATCATCGTCCATGGCAGGAGCAAAGCTTGCGCTTTCATTGTAGATCGCACGGATGTCGTCAAGAGACTCGTAAAGCCCAACCGCAAGTCCTGCAAGACATGCAGCACCCAGCGCGGTGGTTTCTATGCAGGCAGGGCGTACAATGCGCTTGCCCGTGATATCCGATTGGAATTGCAGCAGGAACGTATTTGCGCTCGCACCTCCGTCTACCTTGAGCGATTGTACCCGGGCGCCAACCTCTTGCTCCATCACGGCAAGCACGTCAGCGGTCTGGTACGCCATCGCCTCCAGCGTAGCGCGCACGATATGCGCCTTGGTGGTCGCGCGCGTCAGACCCGTGATGCAGCCTCTTGTATATGCATCCCAATAGGGCGCACCCAAGCCAACGAATGCGGGCACGAAATAAACGCCGCCGCTGTCGGGAACGCTGAGTGCAAGTCTTTCGGTGTCGGCAGAGGAGCGAATGATACCAAGACCGTCACGCAGCCATTGCACGGCAGCACCGCAGATAAACACCGAGCCCTCCAGCACGTATTGGGTTTGATCGCCAATGCGCCAGCCGATCGAGGTTACAAGTCCGTTTTGCGAGGTCACAGGCGTATTTCCCGTGTTCATGAGCATAAAACCGCCCGTGCCGTAGGTGTTTTTCACGTCGCCCTTACAGAAGCAGCATTGCCCAAACAAAGCCGCCTGCTGGTCGCCCGCCACGCCTGCGATCGGAATCTCGCAGCCAAACAGCGAGGGCTTGGTGTAACCGAACACGCCCGAAGAGGGAAGCACCTCGGGGAGCATGCTTGCGGGAATATCAAATAACTCCAGCAGCTCCGTGTCCCAAGTCAGCTCGTGAATATTGTAAATCATGGTGCGCGCTGCATTACTGGGGTCAGTTGCGTGCACCTTGCCGCCGCTCAGCATCCAGATCAGCCAAGTGTCAACCGTGCCGAATAACAGATCTCCGCGCTGTGCTTTTTCCATTGCACCGGGCACGTTTTGTAAGATCCAGCGGATCTTGGTAGCAGAGAAGTAAGAGTCAATCAAAAGTCCGGTCTTGGCGCGTACTGTGTCCGTAAGCCCCTGCGCCTTTAAGGAATCGCAATATTCTGCAGTACGACGGCACTGCCATACGATCGCGTTATAGATAGGCTTGCCGGTGTGCTTATCCCAAACCACCGTGGTCTCGCGCTGATTGGTGATGCCGATCGCTGCAATATCGCTGCCGTCCAGCCCCGATTTTGCCAAAGCCTCGTGTGCCACACCGATCTGCGTCGCCCAAATCTCGGTCGGATCATGCTCCACCCAGCCGTCTGCAGGGAAGATTTGCGTAAATTCCTTTTGTGCGGTTGCGACCATCTCGCCGCCGCGCGTGAATATGATCGCACGACAGCTCGTCGTGCCTTGATCCATGGCAAGTAAATATTGCTTCATATCTTACCTCCGCTTGATTGGTAATTTAAGTATATCATGAATGCGGATGTGTGTCAAGGGCTATAAAGTATTGAAACAAAATATCAATATCCTCTTTACCTATTACCCGTTTTATGGTACAATATCGGTAAAGGGGTGATTTTATGAAAACTTTTCGATTGGTCAGCTACAATATTTGCTCCGCACATTTTGAACAAGGGCGTTATACTGCGGATAATTTGCACCGTCTTGCCGTGACGCTGACGGATAAAAGCTTTGACGCAGTTTGTCTGCAGGAGGTGGATCGCGGTGCTGCACGCTCCGAGGGCGTGGATATGGCAGCGCGTCTTGCAGAGCTTGCAGGGTATTCCTATACCTATTTCATCAAAATTCGCGATTTCCAGGGCGGTGAATACGGCACGGCTATTCTGTCGCGCCATCCCATTCTTGAAGCGCAGACGCTGAATTTTGCGGTCAGGATCGCCAAGCAGGGCACCTCCTGCGGCTACGTCGTGCTTGACGTGGAGGGCGAGCGTGTTACGCTGTTCAACACGCATCTTTCGATTGAAAGCGAGGAAGCCAACACCGATACCATGCTGTGCCTGGGCGATATTCTTTGCGATTACGCAGAAAAAAACGGAGCCAAGCTGCTTTGCTGTGGGGATTTCAATACCAATCCCGACAAGCTTGCAAAGTACTTGCCCCGTTTTGACCGTGCCAATGCCGATCTGCTTACGTATGCCGATCGAAGCATTGACAACGTGCTGTATTCAGGTTATCAGGTTGAGAACGTGCACACGGTCGATACCACGACCTCGCGCGTTACCGACCACAATATGCTGGTCTGCGACGTGATTTTATAAGCTCTCCATATAAGCGCGAATTTTGCTCTCTGCAGCCGTGCAGCTGCCTTGGATCATTTGCGCGCTACCGCCGCCCTTGCCGCCAAGGGCGGCGTTTATTTGCTTTGCAAGGCTGCGCAGATCTGCATGTTGCGCACCCATGATATAGCGGTATCCGTCAGCATCGTTACCCGAGAATGCAGCGCAGATGCCCGTGCATTTCAAGGTGCCCGCATTGACCAAAAGGCGCAGGGAAAGCATGTCGGGATCGTCGGTAAAGATGCAAAGATTGCCCTCGGTCTGCTCAAGGGCTGCGATCTTGTAATCCAGCAGCTGGCGGCGCAGGGCAGCAATGGTTGCGCTGCGCTTTTCAATTTCTGCCTCGCGTCTCTGCACGCCCTCGACCACCTCGCTCTGCTTCACCGAGAGCATGGCGGAAAGCGTTGCCACGTCGCTCCAGGTCTTGCGATAGTGCGCCAGTGCCGCGCTGCCCGCAAGGAAGTGAATGCGCATGCCGCCCTTGTAGCGAATGGCGTCCAGCAGCTTGATCATGCCGATCTCGCCCGTGCGGGAAACGTGCGGTGCGCAGCAGGCACAAACATCATATTCACCGATCGTGACCAAGCGCACGTTTTCACTCAGGTCAAGCTTGGAGCGGTATTCGGTTGCCGCAAGCACCTCGGAGGAAGGGTATTCCGCCGTGATAGCAACGTTTGCATAGATAATGCGGTTTGCCTCGTCCTCAATCTCATCAAGCTGTGCACGCGTCAGCTCGCCGTCAAAGTCCATGGTGATCTCACCGCCCAAGTGAAATCCCACGTTGCTGTAGCCGTATTTGCGGTGCATCAGCCCCGAGACGATATGCTCGCCCGAGTGGTTCTGCATTTTCAGATAGCGCGCAGGGAAGTCGAGCTGCCCGTGCACGGTGCTGCCCACGCAGAGCGGTGCGTCGGTATAGTGCGTGATCACGCCGTCCTTTTCCTGCACGTCAAGCACGTTTGCGTGGTCAAGCTTGCCGCTATCCGCGCTCTGTCCGCCCTCTTCGGGAAAGAACGCAGTCGCATCCAGCACCACCGCAAAGCGACCGTCCGCTTGCTCGCAGCAAAGCACGGTTGCGTCAAACGCTTGCATATAACTGTCTTTATCAAATAAACGAATCGTTTTTTGCATAAATACCTCGTAAACAAAGAGCCGCATGCGCGGCTCTTTTTGATTTTATTGTAGCTTGAGATCCAGCCAGAGATCCGAAATATACGCAAGCAGCTCCGTATCCAGATTTGCATATGCATATTTTTCGTAAGAGGCAGCAAAATCAAAGCCTTCGGGATAGAGCATTGCGTAATAATCGAATTCCTCGTCTCCCATACCAAGGGACTCTTGGTACTCGGGATTTTCGTAAACCGCGCTGTTGGGCGTTGCGTAATAAATGTATTCCGCATTGGAGCGTGCAACGTCGCAAGCCTCGCCGTCAATCACGAGATCGGTGCTGAGCATGAAGTTGATGTATGCCTCTGCGATCTCCTTATTCTTGGCGCAGGTGGGAATGCACATAGCGTCCATAAACAGGTTGGTGCAGATATTGCCTTGCTCATCCTTGGGGTAGAAGAAGTCGAGAGAAACGTTGGAGGATGCATTTTCCATCATGGTAATGCAGTCGCCGGCGTAATATGCCGCAATGGCAGCGTCACCGGATTCCATCATGTTGAACACCTGGTCCATGACGTATCTCTTAAGCACAGGCTTTTGCGTGGAAAGCTCGGCAAACGCCTTGTCCCAGTCCGCAGTGTCCTTGCTGTTTACGCTCAGCCCCAGCTTGTACATCGCAGTGCCAAAGGCGTCACGCGAGTTATCAAACTGCAAAATCTGCTTTGCGTATTTGTCGCTCCACATCAGATCCCAGGATCCGGTGTCCTGCTCGTCCACGATATTTGCATCGTAAACAATACCGACCATACCGTAGGTATAGGGAACGGTGTACTTGTTTTCGGGATCGTAGAACAGGTTTCGGAACTGCTCGGGAATGTTTTTCTCAAAATTGGGAATGTTGTCAAAATTGAGTTCAAGCAGCATATCATGCTCGATAAAGTAATCGATCATGTAGTCCGAGGGAATGATGACGTCATAGCTGGCAGAGCCTGCCTCCAGCTTGGCACGAAGGCTCTCGTTGGAATCGTAGGTGTCGTAATTGACCTTGACGCGTACGCCGTATTCCTGGTAATACCACTTTTCAAAGGCTTTGTTGACGTCCAAGGAGTCATACGAGCCGTCCGAGATGTATTCACCCCAGTTATACACGTTGAGCACAACGTCGTAACTGCTGTCGCAAGCGCTGAGCGAAGCAAGACAGGGGAGCAGAAGCACAATAGAGATCAAAATCGAGAGAAAGGATGTTTTTCTCATTTTTTAGCCTCCTTTGCGCGTGCTCTGCGCGCACGTGCGCGCTCCTTTTGCTGTTGACGCTTAGCCTTGGCATCCTCGTCCGTGCTGAGCACGTTGAAAAGGATCAGGAACACCAGCACCGTGACGAAAATGACGGTGGCAAGCGCGTAAATGTCGGGCTTGACAGATTTTCTGACTTCGCCGTAGATCAAAATGGGCAGCGTGGTAAAGCCGGAGCCCTTGGTAAAGTACGAAATGACAAAGTCGTCAAGGGAAAGCGTGAACGCCATGATCATACCGGTCACGATACCGGGCATGATTTCGGGCAGTTCCACCTTGAAAAACGACTGTACGGGATTGCAGCCAAGGTCCATGGCAGCCTCGGGCAGGGATTTATCCATCTGCTTGAGCTTGGGCATGATCTGCAGCATCACGTAGGGCAGCGAGAAGGTCACGTGCGCGATCAGCATGGTCCAGAAGCTGAAGGTTTCGGACACGTGCAGGATCAGTCCAACGAACACGAACAAAAGCGTGAACGAAAAGCCCGTGATGATCTCGGGGTTGATCATGGGGATCTGGGTAATGGTCATGAGCGTAGTGCGAACGCCCGAAGAACGCATTTTGTTAATACCGTATGCGGCAACCGTGCCAAGCACCGTGGAGATCAGAGAAGACGTCACGGCAAGCAGGACCGTGTTGCGCACAGCCTCAAGGATTGCATCGTTGGAGATCATCTCCGCGTACCAATCCAGCGAAAAGCCCTCGAATACCGAGGTACTCTTTCCTGCATTGAACGAGAACAGGATCATGACCACGATGGGCGCGAACAAAAAGAAGAACACCATGAACATATAGAATTTTGCCAGGAAGGAATTCTTTTTCATCGTGAGCCCTCCTTATCCGTGTCGCCAAATCTGTTCATCAGGATCAGTCCCGCAAGCAGAATCAGCATCAGCACAAAGGAAAGTGCGGCAGCAAAGTGGTGATTATTATTGTAGTAATAATAATCGATAATATCACCGATCAGGAAAATGCCGCCGAGCTGATTGGAGATATAGAAGGTTGAAATAGAGGGGACGAATACCATGGTAAAGCCGGAGAGCACGCCGGGAATACTGAGCGGTACGATGACCTTGCGCAAAACGGCAAAGCCGTTGCAGCCAAGGTCCTGCGCAGCTTCAACAAGACGGTAGTCAAGCTTAGCCATGACAGAGTAGATAGGCAGGATCATATAAGGAAGGAAGTCGTAAACCATACCGATCACTACGGCGACTTCATTATAGATCAGAATGTCGGGCTTGGGATCAAGCGGAATGGGTACCATGCTTTCGGGTAACAGGGAAAGCAGATACACCACGGCGTTGTTCAGCACCTCCAATACCTCGGACAGCGCGTAAGTACGGATGATGAAGTTGGTCCACATGGGCAGCATGATCAACACCACCAGTATTTTTTGCGCATTGGCAGAGGAACGGGAGATAAAATATGCCGCGGGATAACCGATCAACAGGCAAATAAAGGTTGCGATTGCCGCAAGCTTTACCGAACGCAGGAATACGTTGAGGTACTTGGGGGTAAAGAACTCGGAGATATGCTCGGTTGTAAACTGAAGATTGTTATCCGTGAATGCATAAAACGCAACGAACGCCAAGGGAATGAGAATAAACAACACACTCCAGAGAATGTGCGGTGTCGCAAGCAAGCGCGACATCGGTCCTTTAGCGGTACGGTTCATGCTCATTCCTCCTCGTCAACCACGTCGGAGAGGTGGTCCATTTCATCGGAGAAGGTGGAATAGTCGCCAAACTTGCCCGAGTACTCGGACTTTTTCATAACGTGGATGGCGTCGGGCTGAATGTGCAACCCGATGGTCTGACCCTCGGCAACAAAGTCGGAGGTCTCCAGCATCCACTTAAAGCCCTGTACGTCCACGATGATCTCGTAGTAGTCACCCTTGAAGGTCACACCCGAAACCGTGCCGATCAGCATGCCGTCCTTGACGTCAACCACGTCAACGTCCTCGGGACGAATGACGATATCAACCTTTTCGTCCTTGGCAAAGCCGCAGTCCAGACAGTCAAATACGTGGCCTGCAAATTTCGCCTTGTAATCGCAGGGCATAGAGCCGTCCAGAATATTGGACTCACCGATAAAGTCGGCAACGAAAGCGTTTACGGGCTCGTTATAGATATCGGTAGGAGAGCCGATCTGCTGGATCGCACCGTCCGCCATAACAACGACGGTGTCGGACATAGAGAGCGCTTCCTCCTGATCGTGCGTGACGTAAATAAAGGTAATGCCGGTCTCACGCTGGATGTTCTTGAGCTCCTTCTGCATGTCCTTACGCAGCTTGAGGTCAAGCGCGCCGAGAGGCTCGTCCAGCAAAAGCAGCTTGGGACGGTTGACAAGTGCGCGCGCGATAGCAACACGCTGCTGCTGACCGCCCGAGAGATTGCCAACGTGGCGACGCTCAAAGCCCTTGAGATTGACAAGCTCAAGCATCTCCTTGACGCGACGTTCTATTTCATCTTTTTTAACCTTTTGAATTTTAAGACCGAACGCAATGTTCTCATATACGTTCAGATGCGGGAACAGAGCATATCTCTGAAATACCGTGTTGACGTGGCGCTTGTACGCGGGCACGTCGTTGATGCGCTGGCCTGCAAATTCCACGTCGCCGGAATCGGGGGATACAAAACCGCCGATAATACGCAGCGTGGTGGTCTTACCGCAGCCCGAGGGACCGAGCAGGGTAACAAACTCCTTGTCATGGATTTCCAGGTCAATGGCACGCAAAACGGGCTCACCGTCAAACGACTTTGCAACCCCCTTGAGTCGAACCAAAACTTGATCGTTCATTTAGCATCATACTCCTTTTGGACAGAAATATTGATAATACTACTATTGTAACAGATTTGCATCAAAAATGCAATAGATTTCGCAAAATTCTTTGAATAATCGCGAAATTTCTGTCAATGGTCAGCAAAAGGGAGCGGTTTTCTTTGATTATCTCTCGTATTCTCCTGTTTCCTCGCGTTTCCTCCGTTTTTCGCTTATGCGAACAGCATGCCGAACAGGCAGCAGGAGAACACAAAAAGGGTCAGTGAGGTGCCTGTGCGCAAAAGCAGCCAAACCGAGAGCAGCCACATGCAAAGCAGACTGCAAAAGCTTATGAATGCGCAGATGCGATCCACGGTCACAATGGGCAAAAATCCGCTGAGAATGCCGTGAACGATCCTGCCGCCGTCAAAGCCTTCGATCGGGATCAGATTCATCAGGCAAAGCGAAAGGCTGGATAGGCAAAACTCGTACAAGAAGCTTGCTTTGGAGCAAAAGGGAAGCGTCAGGGCAAAGCAAAGCAGATTGATCAAGGGCCCTGCAAAACAGAGTGCAACCATGGCAGGGTAAGAGCAGAGCCTGCCGGTCGTGGAAAGCCGTGCGCCCAGCACGTCAAGCTTCATGGCACTAAGGTCGATGCGCAGCAGTCGTGCCGCAGCAACGTGCCCAAGCTCGTGTATCACGGCAGCCAAAACAAAGGCGCAAAGCCGGGGCAGCGGCGTGGTTGCCAGCATGCATACCAATAATATAAATGTAGCAGGGGATACGGATATCTTCAGCTTGCTCAAAAGATCACCTACGTTTTTCAAAAATTCACAAAAAAGCGGTTGACAATCAGCTGACTGTCATATATAATAAAATCACTACATGAAAGAGAGGATTGCTATGCATTTACAGATACATGATGCCCTGATCCCGGGCACTAAGCTGCGCAGAGCGGACATGGACGGCGTGACCGGCCTTGCGTTTCTTTCCAAGATCTTTTTTATTACCGACGGCGTTATGCTGACGCAGATCAGAGATATCTCGGGTATTGACGGCTCTACCTTGCAAAACTGGACCAAAAGAGGCTGGGTGCCGCTTTCCAAGTCCAAGAAGTACGATATCGATCAGGTTGCGTACATTTTGATCATCAATATGCTGCGCCCCTGCATGCAGCTGGATAAGATCGCTTATATGCTGGAGTATATCAACGGTGACCTTGAGGACGAGAGCGACGATATCATTCGCGCAAGCGTGCTCTACGATTATATCTGCCGCATTCTGGACGCGCTGGTAGAGCAGAATCAGTGCTCCTTCTCCTCGATCAGACACGTGATCGAGCAGCAGACCGCAGGCTATACCGAGATTATGGACGGCGCAAAGGAACGCCTGACCGATGCACTTGAGGCAATTGTTGTGGCGTATTACGCAACGCTGATCAAGCACCGTTCGGACGAGCTTGTCAACAGATTGGTAGGCAACCGTGAATAA
Organism: Eubacteriales bacterium; assembly: GCA_045660125.1. Lineage (GTDB taxonomy): Bacteria > Bacillota > Clostridia > Oscillospirales > CAG-272 > SVQP01. Next base: position 10,348 of record JAZRDG010000064.1, read on the forward strand.
GACGTGGGGTGAGCGAGTGGTGCTTGCCGTGATCTATTTGTTGCTGATCTCGTTCGCGGCGACCGCCTCGTACCTGATCGCAGACCAGATCATGCGCATGCTCAACACCATTCTCGTGCTTGAAAAAACGCACGTCGCAAGCGTGCTCAGACTGTTTTTGACCGTGCTGATCAGCGGAGCGATCCTGTCTGCCGTTTCTTTCTGGGAAGGGTATCACTTTGCATCGTTTGATAAAGGGGTCGTGTTCCCGGCAATCGGCATGTCGCTTGGCGTTCATTTCGTGCTCGGCTTTTTGCTTGGCTTTACGCCTTGGGTCACGGGCGGCGTTTTGTATCTTGCAGGCTGGATCAAATATGGCGCAGGGTACACCTCGGAGTGCTCCATGGCAACCAAGGACGTCAGCGTGTTCTGTTTCCTTGGTGCGTTCGTTCTGTTTGCCGCCTTGTATACGCTGTTTATGACGCTGCCGCAGTATTACGGCATGCTCAAGAGATTTGCGGACAGGGAAGCGCTGCTTGAGGAGAGAGAACACAGAACAACCTATGTGCAACCGCCCGAGGAATATGCGGGCTCGGACCAAAATAATGAGTGAAGATTTTGAAATCCCTTATATAATAAGGGATTTCAATCTTACTTGAAAACACCGAAAAATTTTTTAAAAAATTTTTCAAAAAGGTATTGACAAATTTCAAAAAAGGTGTATAATGTTATACGTTGCCGGTGAGCAAGCCAAGGCAGCGAATGCGAGAGTGGCGGAACTGGCAGACGCGCACGTTTGAGGGGCGTGTGGTTTACACCGTACGGGTTCAAGTCCCGTTTCTCGCACCATATGCGGGTATGGCGGAATTGGCAGACGCGCTAGATTCAGGTTCTAGTGGGGGCAACTTCGTGGAGGTTCAAGTCCTCTTACCCGCACCAAAACAAAAGGGATGATCATTTGATCATCCCTTTTGTTTTGCTTCGGGTATATAGCGGAGGACTTGAAGGGGAGCGGTAATGAATGACATGCCGGTGGCATGTCAGAACCGCGACTGACCGAGGCGCGTAGCAAAAGACCGCATCAAAACGCGGCTTTTGCGTCGTCGCGCCGAGACGCAAGTCCTCTTACCCGCCAGCATCTTTTTGCTTTGTCGCGGGTAAGAGGTAATGCAGCAACTCCTGCGAGCTCGTTGCATACTGCTGGGTTTAAATCACCAAACTCCGAGCTCGACGCAGATTTGCAGGTTCTAAGTCCTCTTACCCGTACTTTTGCGTCGTCGCGCCGAGAATCAAGTCCTCTTACCCGCATTTCAGTAAATCAGCATCTTTTCCCCACATTGCAACAAAAATACAGCCTCTGAAAAATCTTTTCCCCACCTTATTGACAGGTGAAATTTGGTGTGTTATAGTGGTTTTATCAACACGGAAAATTCGATTTTCGGAGGACTGAATGAAGAGAACTGTTAAGATATTGCTTTATGTATTTTTTGTGATTTACTGCCTGGCGCTCGTGAAATTTCTTTTGCTTGAGGGGCGCTATCATACGGAGAATTCTATTGAATTTTACATACGCAGATCAAATTTCATTCCATTCAAAACAGTATGGGATTACATAGTGAAATTATCCGAGAATCGAATTGAACTTGACATTGTGATCAGAAATCTTGCAGGCAATTTGATCGTATTATTTCCAATGGGTTGTTTTTTGCCGTGTATGTTCAAGAAATTCCAAAATATCGGTACTGCGATCGCACTGTGCTTTGGAATCGTTTTGTTTGTTGAGCTGCTGCAAATGATTTTACGCATAGGATTTTTGGATGTTGACGATTTCATTTTGAATTTAGGCGGCGCGGCTTTAGGTTATTTATTTGTCCATATTCCTTTTTTCAATAAGCTTTTGCAAAAAACATACGTTTATAAGGCTTGAGTGAAACAATTATTACGTGATGAGACGGGAGAAACCATGAAGAAAATTATTGCTTTAATGCTTTTAGTATTTACTATTATTCCATTTGCCGCGTGTACCCAAAAGCAAGACGACCCCGTAGAGGACTACGCCGACGTTATTGCGCTGTACCGAAAGGTGATCCACACTTGTGCTTGGTATGAGGATTACAAGCACAACACATATGCCGAGAATCTCGGCATTACCGATCCCGAGCAAAAGACACTTTTCGAGGAGCTGCTGTACGCTGCGTTTCTCAATTATCCAGGTCGCGGAGGCGAGGATCAAGCGGCACTTGCGCATAAGTTGTCATGCGGCTATGCCATCAAGGATATCAATGCGGACGGCGTGGATGAATTGGTGCTCATGCAGGACGATTATACGGTCGTCGCCGTGCTGTCGATGTCAAATGATAAGCCTGTTTTGCTTGACACGTATCGATCGCGCAAAACTTGCTGGATCGACGGCGATGGACGTTTGCACGTCAGAGGCAGCAACGGAGCGGACGTAGGATCGCATACCGTTTACAAGATAGCTGACGGTGGAGCAGAGCTTGAAATGCTTATTGAATTCGGTCTTGCAGGCCATGAGTGGGTGGATGGCGAAGCAATACTAAAGTATTACAAGCTCGAAAACGATCTTGCTATGAATATTACAAAAGAGGAATACGAGCAGTTGTTCGAGCAATGGAAATACAACGGAATGTCGGGAACTGCGGTCACCAAGGACCATTCCGGACTGGCGTTCACGCCCTTGTTTGACAAGCTGATCACCGAAGATCAGGCAATTGAGTTTGCAACGGCATATTGGAGTCGGTTTGATATTGAGGAAAACGGCTACCAAGTTGCGCTCGGGTACAATGAAAAAGCCCCCGATTCGGTCTACGTTGTGCGGATACTCAGGATTGTCAATGGCGACCACTATTCCACCTTTGATGAGATCTGGGTGGATAAGATTTCGGGAGATACGATCATACCCACTTGGAACGAGGCTAAGGGATAAATCTTAATATCTTAATTTTCCCCTCAAAACTAACAAATTCTCGCATTATATGCTATAATGTTGATAATACGTTAGTTTGAGGGGATTGTTATGTTAAAATTCTTAGGATTTACCGACACGCTTCCCGAAGCGCAAGGTGCGTATTCCTGGCAACATCTGACATTCGTTACAACGCTGGTGCTGATTATGATTGCACTGGCTATCGTGATTGGCTTACATTACCGTAAGCATCCGGAAAAGAATAAAAACGTTCCGCTGATCTGGGCTGCATTGCTGATCGACGGCTTTGAGATCTGCAAGATCGTGCTGAACTGTATTCATGCAGATGACCCCGTGCAATCTCTCCTGATCAATCTGCCGCTGTTTTTGTGCAGCATCCAGCTGATCACGCTGCCTTTGGCTGCGTTCTCTAAGGGAAGATTGAAGGAGGCTGCGCTGGACTTTGTTATGATCTTCGGCTTGCTTGGCGCACTCGCAGGCACTTACGGAGCAGCACAGAACTACGGCGTATATCATATTTTCTATTACGTAAACGTCATTTCGGGTATTACGCATTGCATTTCCGGCTTTGGCTCGCTTTACATAGCAATTTCGGGCATGGCAAGCATGAAAAAGCATAATATCGGCATCACGTTCGGCATCCTCGGCTTTTTCTGCGCAGCAGCATATGCGGTCAATCGCATCATCGATTACAACTATATGTTCTTGATGCGCGGCGACGGCACGCCCTATGACATTCTGTTCAATCTCGTCGGCGGCAGCCCCATTTTCTATCCCTTGGGCGTTGTGGTACTGTTCCTTGTGTACATCGCCGCATATTACATGGTCTATTTCCTTGCTAACAAGAAGAAAGCATAACTTACAATCAAAAAACAAACGCCACCGCGCAGCGCGGTGGCGTTCTTTTTTACCATATTTGCAGAACCTTTTGCGCCAGCGTTACCATCAGCGGCAGCGTGCCAAGGCAGAGCAGGCTGGAAACGCCAACCGTTTGTGAGGCGTATCCGGGCGAGATGTCGTAGGTTTCGGAGAACATCGAAATGATGGATGCGGTCGGCAATGCGGTCACCGCGGTGGAGAACATGACGATATCATCCGAAAATCCCAGCAGCTTGCATATGACGAACACGATCGCAGGGATCAGGATCAGCTTGCAGAGTGAGAACAGATAGATTTTGCCCGAGCAAAGCAGCTGCTTGGGCGTTCTTGTTGCAAGCAACGCACCCGTGATCAGTACCGAGATGGGCAAGCAAAGCGCGGCGAGCTTGGCAAACAGCATCAAAAACGCATCGTCAATGACAGTGCCGATCAGCGGATTCTTGAGCGCGGGATTGCGCAAAAGATACAGCGCAACGCCGATCGCGCAGGGAATCGAGCCGAAATTGATCAGCGCCTTCTTGGGCGTCATGCGGATATCGTCACGCTTGCGTCCCAAAATCATCAAGCCCCAGATGTACATAAAGATATTGAAGCTGATCAGGAAGAACGCGCCGTAAAATTTGCCGATATCGCCAAAGATCGCGCCAAGGATGGGCAGACCGATAAAGCCGCAGTTGGTAAAGATCAGCGAAAACTCGGTGATCTTGCGCTCGTTGAGGTCCTTATAGGGCAAGCAAAGAGGGAAGGCGATCAGCGCCATGAGCAGGTGCAAAAAGAACCCGATGGCAAGGATCAAAAGCCCTTTTTTGAGGTTTTCATTGGTATATTCCACGTTGACAAGCGCGTCAATGATCATCATGGGCTGCCCGACCTTGATAATCAGCGTGGAAAGCCTTTTGGATGCGAGATCATCGATCCATCCGATCTTGCGGCAGAAAAATCCTGCCACGAGCATCAGAAACATGACGATAATGACCACTAACAGAGATGTAAAATCGTACGTCATACCTGTTCCTTTAAGCTGTCCAGCTTTTTCTTGATCTCCTGCATGTCCGCAAGCATTTCCTCCTTGCGGCGCGGGTCACGCAAAAGTGCCGCAGGGTGATAGACCGCAGTCATGACGAAATTGCCCTTTTCAAACCAAGTGCCGTGCTCCTTGGAGATCTTGAAATCAGGCTTGATCAAACGCATAGCGGCAATTCTGCCAAGGCATACGATGATCTTGGGCTTGATCAGGCGCACCTGCTCGCGCAGATAATCGATGCAAGCATCCTCCTCTGCGGGCAGAGGATCGCGGTTCTTGGGCGGGCGACATTTGAGAATGTTGGCAATATATACGTCCTCGCGTGCAATGTCAACGGCATACAGGTATTTGTCAAGCAGCTGGCCGGCTCTGCCTACAAAGGGCGTGCCGGAAAGATCCTCCTGCTCACCGGGGGCTTCGCCTACAAACAGAATGTCAGCCTCGCGGTTACCGGTACCGAATACGCAGTTCGTGCGTGTTTTTGCAAGCTCACAGCCCTGACAGCTGCTGCATGCTTCATAAAGTTGATCCCAGGTCAATGGTAGCACCTCGCTTTCATGCACCATTATAACAAAAATCGCGCAGGATTGCAAGGGGTTGCGCAAATTTATAATTGCATTAGCGTTTGTACGGCACTGTCTGTGCAGATGGGCATGCAGTATTCGCAAAGATAGGCTTGCAGCGCGCGTGCGTTTTCTCTGCAGCCGTATTCGCCCAGAAAGCAATATTCATCGGGGGAATACAGAGATGGGGAGGGCAGATCGTACAGCACGAGATAATACGTGTGCTTGTGATCTGCGTAAGCGCTGCTGCGTCCGCTAAAGCCGATAGAAGAAAGCCTTTTGCAAACCGAAATCAGATGCTCAAGACAACTAAACGAATAAGCACACATATCTCGTCCATACCTTTCCGACGCACGCACGGCACGGCTCTGCTGAGCCGAGAGCACGGGCAGTGCGCAAAATGCCGCTGCGTCCTCGTTGTCCTCCTGCTTGGAAATAAAAAGCTCGCAGCCCCCGTCCACACAGGGGTACATTTGCACGTAAAGGCGCGTCATATCACCGTCAAAGCCGGTTTGCTCCTTGGCATCAGCCAAAAGCCTGCGCAGCACGCGTCGCACGTGTTGATCTGCAATGCTGATGTGATTGGTATGTAATTCGTACCTGGTCATATCCTGTGATGTCAGCATGATTTTCAGCTTTGTATCGCTGATTTTGATCAGATCCATATATACAATTCCTTTCGGTAGTCTCACTCTTCTATATCATTATAAGCGAAATCGCGGGATTTGTGTACCCCTAAAAATATGGTAATTGTGATTGACGCACGCGCTTGAATGTGTTATAATAAGAAAAACGGACAAGGAGGTGGCGGTATGCGATATAATGAGCAGACGGGCGGCGTAGAGCTTGCGCTGGCAGAGCTTTGCGCGCTTGCGTTCGGGCGAAGCAATTATAAGGATGAAGTACAGGCGGAATGCGGCATTGAGACCTTGAACGTTCGATCCGATGCCTATTATGCGGACGTGCAATTGCAGCATACCTGTCGCTATGCGGGCGTTTTGATCAAGGTCACGGGAATCGCGCAGGGAATTGCTGCCGATCAGGACGGCTTGACGCTTGATTACACCGTGCACGCCGCCAAGCTGCCCGACTCCAATGAAGTGTTTACGGTGCCCGTGCGTCAGCGCTGCCTTGCGTATTTCTTAGCCGCCGCTAAGGAGCTGCAGGCGCTGAGCGTGCGCAGATTGACCGTGACCTCCAAGGGCGAGTGCGCGTCCGCCGTTGCCACCTTTTCGGTAGCAACCTTGACGGATGAATACACAAGCATTCTGTCGCGCGCCTTGCCGTATATCGAAAACTGCATCGAGCAAAACCGCGAGGTCAAGCCGCGCGCAGCAGAGCTTGCTTTTCCGTATCCCGAGATTCGAGATGGGCAGGAGGAGTTTATGCGCGAATGCTTCCGTGATATCATGCACGGCAAGCGGTTGTTTATTCAAGCGCCCACGGGCATCGGTAAGACCATCTCCACCATCTACCCCGCCGTGCGCGCCATGGGCAAAGGGAAGTGCGACAAGGTGTTCTATCTGACCGCCAAGGCAAGCACGCGTCGCGAGGCGTTTGCCGCTGCCAAACGCCTGTTTGAAGCCGGCGCGCCCTTGCGCACCATCGTACTGTCCGCCAAGGAGCAGATGTGCCCTGTGGAGGGCTGCAATTATCGCACCTGCAAGCATCATTGTCCGCGCAGTATGTCTCACACCAAGATCATGCAAGCCATCTCCGAGCTGCTGACGCATCAAAACGGCTACACCTCTGCGCTTATCAAGCGCGTAGCGGAAAAGCACGGTGTTTGCCCTTACGAGCTTTCCTTGGATCTTTCCGAGTTTTGCAGCATCGTGATCTGTGATTACAATTACGTTTATAACCCTGCCGTCAAGCTGCGTCGTTATTTCGTGGAAAATAACGGGAAATACGTACTTCTTGTCGACGAGGCGCATAACCTGACTGATAGAGCGAGAGATATGTTTTCCTGCTCCTTGTGCAGCTCCGCGTTTTCCGCGCTGCTTGCGCAGCTGCCCGAGAGCGAGCCTTTGTACGGCAAGATCAAGCAGGCTGCGTCCGTGTTCAAGATCGCAAGACGCTATTGCAGGGATACCATGCAAAAGAACGAGAGCGGTGAGGAATGCGGCTATTACTATTCCAAAGAACCGCTGGACGACATCAACCAAACGCTCTCCATGCTTGCGGCTTCTGTCGAGAAATGGCTGAAAATGCACACCTATGACGCGCTCTACGATGCAATCGAGGCGTTTTTCGGTGATCTGAGAGCCTATAATGCAACTGCCGAGCTGTACGATCAGGGCTTTGTGACGTACCTGACCGTGCAGGGAAATGAGATCACGCTCAGGCAGCTTTGCCTTGACCCCAGCAAGCAGCTCGAGGAGTGCAACGCGGGGGCGGAATCTGTCATCATGTTTTCGGCTACGCTGACGCCACCTGCGTATTTTGCGCAAACCCTTGGCGGCGGCAAGCACGCGGTTTCGGTCAACTTTCCTTCGCCGTTTCCGCGTGAAAATCTCTTGGTTGCGGTTGCCGACGGCATCAGCACGAAATACGAGGACAGAGAAAAATCCGTCAAAAAGACCGCTTCGTATATCGCTGCGTCGGTGTGCGGCAAGGTGGGAAATTACATGGTGTATTTTCCGTCCTATTCCTACATGGAAAAGGTCGCCAAGGCGTTTTGCGCCAGATACCCCGACGTGCCCGTGCTTTTGCAAAAGCGCGGCATGACGCAGGAGCAAAAGGAGCAGTTTCTGGATGCGTTTACTGCTGATAATCCGGGCATGCTGATCGGCTTTTGTGTGCTTGGCGGCTCGTTCTCCGAGGGCGTTGACCTGCCGGGCGGCAGACTGATCGGCAGCATCATTGTGGGTGTTGGCATCCCGGGGCTTTCGGACGAGCGCAATATCATTCGTGACTACTACGCTGACCTGAACGGTTACGGCTACGAATACGCCTACGTGTATCCCGGCATGAACCACGTGCTGCAGGCTGCAGGCCGCGTGATCCGCACGGATACCGACCGCGGTATCGTGGTTTTGCTGGATCAAAGATACGCCGAGCCGCGCTACACCGAGCTGTTCCCACCGCATTGGGAAGACGTTCGTTTTGCAAGTGATGCGCAATCTCTTGCAAAATACATCGCGGAATTTTGGAAAAACAAGCAATAGTTCTGCAAAAAGTGCAATATTTTTTGAAAAATATTCAAAATAGGTATTGCAAAATGTCAAACAGCATGGTATAATAGGGAAGTTGATTTGTCATTTAGGAGTTTGTACTATGCATTATTGTGATATGAGCAAGCAGCAGCTGCTTGCCGAATACCAATCTATAAAAAACCAATATCAGGAAATCCTTGGTCAAGGACTCTCTCTGGACCTGTCTCGCGGCAAGCCCAGCGCAGAGCAGCTTGACATGATTGACGGATTGCTTACTTGCATTGACCGCGACGCATGCTTCTCGGACAGCGGCTTTGACTGCCGTAACTACGGTATGCTGGACGGCGTGCCCGAGGCAAAAGTGTTGTTTGGCGAGCTGCTTGGCATTCCAGCAGACAACATTTTCGTTGCAGGCAACTCCTCGCTGACGCTGATGTACGATACCGTCAGCCGTTGCATGCTGTACGGCACTGCAACCGAGGGCTGCAAGCCCTGGTGCAAGCTTGATAAGATCAAGTTTTTGTGCCCCTCGCCCGGCTATGACCGCCATTTTCTGATCTGCGAGTCTCTGGGCATTGAAATGATTCCCGTGCCCATGTCCGAAACCGGTCCCGATATGGATATGATCGAGGCTTTGGTTGCTGCAGACGATTCGATCAAGGGCATTTGGTGTAACCCCAAGTATTCCAACCCCGACGGATACATCTACTCGGACGAGACCGTGGAAAGACTTGCTTCCATGAAGACCGCCGCGCCCGATTTCCGTATTTTCTGGGATAACGCCTACGTCGTACACGCGCTTTACGGGCAGCATGACGAGCTTGCCGACGTGTTTGCGCTTTGCGAAAAGCACGGCAATCCCGACAGAGTCTTCTATTTTGCATCCACCTCCAAGATCACCTATCCCGGTGCAGGTGTTGCCGTTATGGCAATGTCGCAAAACAACCTTGCGCACGCCAAGAAGGTGCTGACCGTGCAGACCATCAGCTACAACAAGATCAACCAGCTGCGTCACGTCAGATACTTCGGCACGGCTAAGAACGTCGAAGCCATCATGCAAAAGCAGGCAGAGATCCTGCGTCCCAGATTTGCTATCGTCAAGGAGACGCTTGAGCGCGACCTCGGCGGCAAGGGAATTGCGCGCTGGACCGATCCCAAGGGCGGCTATTTCGTCAGCCTGTACGCAATGCCCGGCACGGCAAAGAGAGCTTACGCGCTTGCCAAGGACGCGGGCGTGGTGCTGACCAAGGTTGGCGCAACCTATCCTTACGGCATTGACCCCGACGACTCCAATATCCGTATCGCACCCACCTATCCTTCCAAGCAGGATCTGACAAGTGCCATGAACGTGCTGACCGTTTGCGTCCGTATGGCTGCGCTTGAAAAGTTGCTGGCAGAATAAAGGTTGACCGCAGAACCGATTTTCGGCTTCTGCGGTCTTTTTTCTTGACACGCACACGATATTCATGTATAATAGAAGAAAAGATGAGTAAGGAGGCAAGGGAACGCACATGAGAAGCAAGGCTACACAGGCATCGCGCAATCCGTACGCGTACAGCGACACCAACAAGCGCTATTATACCTACGATTATTTTCTCAAGCAGACCTTTGGCTCTAAGGTTGCTAAGCTGCCGCTTGATGCAGGATTTACCTGTCCGAATATCGACGGAACGTGCGCGCACGGTGGCTGCATATACTGCTCGGACAAGGGGAGCGGTGACTTTGCTCCGCAGCCAAGCGTGCCGATACGCGAGCAGCTGGATATTTCCTATGCCTTGACCAGCGGAAAATGGAAGACCGATAAGGTCATTCCGTACTTTCAGGCTCACACTAACACCTACGCTCCACTTGAGGTGCTGCGTGAAAAATACGAGCAAGCTCTGGCTTATCCCGGCGTGGTCGGCATGAATATCGCAACGCGTGCCGATTGCTTAGCACCCGACGTTGTGGAGTATCTTGCCGAAATCGCCCGTCGCACCTATCTGACCGTGGAGCTTGGGCTGCAGACCTCGTGTGACAAGACGGCTGCGCTGATCAACCGCGGGCACGATTTTGCTACGTTTGTCGTAGGCTACCGCGCGCTGCGTGCCGCAAGCTCCGATATTCACATTTGCGTGCACCTGATCCTTGGCTTACCCGGTGAGGACGAGCAGACCATGATGCAATCTGTGCGTGACGTTGCCGATCTGCACCCCGATCAGGTCAAGCTGCATCTGTTGCACGTGATCAAGGATACCCCCATGGCGGATATGTACCTGCGCGGAGAATATCAGCCCATGACCATGCCCGACTACGTGCGCACCGTAGCACGCGCGCTGACCCTGCTGCCGCCCGATACCGTGATCGCGCGCTTGACAGGTGACGGCGCACCCGATGCGCTCTTAGCCCCCGATTGGAGCAGAAAAAAGACCGCGGTCGTCAACGACGTGGATAAGCTCTTATACCAAAACGACTTGTATCAAGGAAAATACTATCAAAAAGCGGAGGAAGATCATGTTTATTAAAGCCAAATGGATATGGAAGCAGGGCGAGATCCTTGCCGACGAATTTACTGACTTTGTAGCAGAGTTTGACGCAACGGGCGTCTCACCCTATACGCTGACAATTGCAGCGGATTCCAACTACACCGTGTACGTCAACGGCGAGCTTGCCGCATTCGGTCAGTACGCGGACTATCCGACCTACAAGGTTTGTGACCGCATTGACGTGACCAAGTTTGTCAAGGCAGGGAAAAACCGCATCGTGGTAGTGGTTTGGTACTACGGTGACGATACGCAGACCTATATTCACGGCGATCCCGGCGTGATCTTTGAGCTCTGCGAGCAGGACGCGCCTATCTGCTACTCGGATGAGAGCACGCTCTCGCGCCTGTCTCGCGATTATATTTCCCACGTCAAGCAGCTGATCTCGGGTCAGCTGGGCTTTACCTATCACTATGACGCCACCTCTTACGACGGCTTTATCCAAGAGAGCGTCACCGACGGCTTTGCGCCCAGCGTGCATATGCCCATGATCTCGACCGATTTTACACAGCGTCCTGTCAAGCTGCTGGAGCTTGCACCGAGAAGCACGGCGCAAATGTGCCTGCAAGGACTTTTTGACTACGTAGATAAGCACGAGCGCCCCGACGTCATGATGCAGTATGCAGCGCTCCGCCACCGCTATCCCGAGCAGATCTCTGATATGCGCGGATTTTTCGGTTTTGATAAGCCGGTGCATTTCAAGACCGAGGATAAGGCACAGGGCATTTTCTTTGTCGTGGATCTCGGACAGGAATGGGCAGGATTTCTTGACTTTGATATTGAAGTGCCGCACGATTGTCAGATCGAGATCGGCTACGGCGAGCATCTGGCAGACGGCAGATGCCGCACCTCGGTGCGCGGCTTTTCCTGCGATTATCGCGCCAAAAAGGGAAGAAACCAATATCTGCATACCTTCCGTCGCTTTGGCTGCAGATACGTGCAGTTCTTTGTCAATGCAACCGAGTTTACCGTGCATTACGCAGGTCTGCGTCCCACGCTGTATCCCGTAACCGCCAAGAAATTTGAAAAGGGAAATCTGCTGCAGCAGACCATTTACGAGGTTTGCACCAATACGCTGCTGCAATGCATGCACGAGCATTATGAGGATTGCCCGTGGAGAGAGCAGGCGCTTTACTGCATGGACTCGCGTAACCAGATGCTTTGCGGATACTATGCCTTTGGCGAAACCGAGTTCCCGCGTGCCAATCTGAAGCTGATCTCCAAGGGTCTGCGTCCCGACGGCATTCTGTCTATTTGCTATCCCTCGGGCTTGGATTTTCCCATCCCGTCCTTCTCGACCGTATATTTTATTCAGATGGAAGAATATATCCGTCACACGGGCGATACCTCGCTTGCCAAGGAGTGCTATCCCGTGCTGGATACCATCATCAATACCTTTATCGCCAAACTGCAGGATAACGGCCTGATCGATAACTTTTACGGAGAGGGAGGCTACTGGAATTTCTACGAGTGGTCGCCCGGCATGAACGGTCACTTCTTTGAACAGAACCGCTATTTCGAAGCGCCTATCAACGCGTTCTTCTCGCTGGCGCTGCAGCACATGGCTAAGATTTGCAGCGCGATCGGCAAGCATGCCGAGGCAGAGAAGTACCTGAGCATCTCCAAGGGCGTCAACCAGGCATTGGCTCGCGAGTTCTATAATCCCGAAACCAAGCTGTTTGAGTCCTTTGATAACCGCTGCAGAGGGGAATACAGCGTGCTGACCAACTCGCTTTGCTTGCTTTGCGGTGCGGCTGAAGGGCTTGATCTATGCAACGTGCTGCGCATTCTGTCAAGTAACGGCAAGGATACCTGCGGATACACCGTGCATCCCAACACGCTGAGCATGAATTCCTTCCGCTTTGACGCGCTGCTTAAGATCGACAGGGAAGCGTACGCACCCGTCATCCTTGACGAAATCGACCGCGATTATCTGCACATGCTGCGAGGCGGCGCAACCACGTTCTGGGAGACCATTATCGGACTTTCCGACTTCGGTCACGCGGCAAGCTTGTGCCACGGCTGGAGTGCGTTGCCCATCTACTATTACGAAATGTTGCTTGAGTGATAGTATTGTGAAGTCTTTTGTGCCATAATTACAGGAAATTATATATCTTTTTGGTCATTCTGACTATTTACGGAAATAACGATTTGTGGTATAATATATGAGCGCAAAATATGCGACTCTAAAAATTTTTTAAAGGAGAAAATCACATGAAAAGATTTCTTTCCGTGCTGCTCGCTTCTCTGATGGTTCTCACCATGGCAGTTGTTCTCGTAGTTCCTACGAGCGCAGCTCTCGAGGGTGACTGGGTAACCTCCAGAAGTGGTGCAGACTACGAGGACGAAGGCAGCTACTGCCCCGCTCCCGGCTATCACTACGATCCCGCTATCGGTTTCGTAATGGATCCCCCCGTTTATGCAAACGACACCACCCCCTTCGTACAGGCTCACACCAGAAATCCTCTGGATCTGAAGGCTAACAACGATGGCAACGGCAACTCCGTTTCCCTCAAGGTTAGAGTTCTTGAGTACGCTTACGACGGCGGCGAAGGCAAGGACCAGTGGATTTCCTTCTGCCTGAACAGCCAGCCCATCGCTACTCCCGGCGACACCAAGTACGGTGAGGGTCTCTGCATCCTGATCCGTGGCGGCGGTTACGGCTCCGCACAGGTTCAGCCCTTCTACGTAGACAATGAAACCGGCAAGAGCTTCTCTGCTGCTGCTGCATTCCCCCAGGTTGAAGTTCCCATGAACGACCAGGATCAGGAAGAGTACACCTTTACCGTTAAGTACGTTGACGGTGGCTACGTTTACGCTGTAAACGGCCAGGAATTCGTAGCTGACGCTACTCTGAACGCTCACTTCGACAGAGTATTCGCTGAAGGCGCATACGTTTCCGTTGTTTGCCAGACCGGTGTTCCTAACACCAAGATCTCCCTCGCTATCACCGAGTGGCAGGGCGAACTCCCTGTAGGTGATGACTCTGCAGATCCCGAAGAGGACCTCCGTGAGAAGGCTCCCATCGCTGACTCCGCAACCATCGAGGCTAACATGCCTGCAGTTCTGTGGGACTCCACCCTCAGAGATGTAAGAAAGATCTCCCTCTCCGGTGGTGAGTACACCATCAACGATGACGGTTCCGTTCACATCGTTACTCAGACCGCTTCTCCCTACATTTCCTTCGGCATCAAGTCCGAGGTTTCCTACGAAGCTGCTGACTTCCCCTACATCGCAGTTCTGACCAAGAATTGCTGGGCTAACAGCGGTAACGTTTACTACTGCGCAGGTCCCATCCTCACCGCTGAGAACGCATACAGCGAGAACTGGGATATCGAAGACACCGCTTACGAGAGCGGCTGGACTCTGGGTCTGATGGACTTCTCCGACTACGATGAAGATGGTTGGTACGGCAGAATCAACAGCATCCGTGTTGGCTTCGACTTCTCCGCAGATGACATTCTTGACGAAGAGTACAACAACTTTGACGTTGCATTCATCGCAGCTTTCCGTTCTCCCGAGGAAGCTAAGGCTTACACCGAGGCTTGGCTGACTGAGAAGGGCTACAGCGCAACCGCTACCACTGAGCCTGAGACCACCGAGCCCGAGACCGAGACCGACGCTGAGACCGAGGCTACTACCGAAGAGAAGACCGAGGCTCCCTCTGAGGAAGTTACCACCGAAGCTGAGCAGTCCACCGGCTGCAAGGCTATCGCTGGCGGCGCATTCGCTCTCATCGCTATGATCGCTGTTGCTTTCGTAGCAAAGAAGAAGGACTAATTCTTAACTGAATAGATCATTCAAACCTATAAGGGGCTGCCGCAAGGCAGCCTCTTTTTTGCGTCTTGATATATTGTCTGTTTGCCCAATATACACGGTTATTATTTGTACAATATTACGATTTACATTTTCATGTAAAAGTGGTATAATAATCAGGTAAATCAATTATTTTCATTAAGAAAAGGAGTGAAATGAACATGAAAAAATTGATCACTTTGATGCTTGCCTTGGCATTGGTGCTTTCCGCCATGACCATGATGGCAACTACCGTTTCTGCCGAAAGTATCGTAGAGGGTGACTGGGTCACATCGAGATCGGGTGACTCGTACGAAGAGGACGTTACCGATTATACGCCCGCTTCCGGTTATCAGTACACAACCGAGGGCTTCCAGACTATCGCTCCGGATTTTACCAACTGCAATCCTTACGTGCAGGCACATACCAAAAATGCATACAATCTGAAGGATCCTAATGCAGACGGCAATGGCCACGCGCTTTCCGTGAAATTTACCGTTACCGAGTTTGCTTACGGCGGCGAGTACGCCAACAAGGACGAGTGGATTGCGATTACGCTCAACAGCGATCCTGTTGCTACACAGGGCAATCCTGCTTACGGTGCAGGTCTTTGCATTCTGATCCGTGGTGCAGGCGCAGGCTCTGCTATAGGTCAGCCTCACTCTGTTGACAAGGAAAACAATCGCTTCACCCTGTTTGTTGATGGTCAGATCTCTCCCGAGCTCAACCAAAAAGGTCAAGAGGTTTATACCTTCTCCATTAAGTATGACGGTTCTGAGTACGTCATGAATCTGTGCGGTCTTGATTTTGTTGATCCTACCGGTGCGTTGAACACGATCTTTAACGAGCAGTGCGCAGACGGTGCATATCTCGGCATTACGCTGATGAGCACCGAAGCTGAAACCCCCGCATCCTTTGTTATTAACGAATTCCAGGGCGAAGTTCCTTACGGTGAAGATAGCGCAGAACCCGAGGCAAACGTAAAGAACTTTGCTGAAATCGCAGATTCTTCCACCGTTCCCGCAGGTCAGCCTGCAGTTAAGTGGGACGGTAAGAACGAGCAGGGCGACAAGATCTCCATTTCCCATGCTGATTATACCGTACAGGATAACGGCATTGTAACCTTGGAGTGCAATGGCAACATGCCTTATATCAACTTTATGCTCAAGAACGAAATTTCCTATGAAGCATCCGATTTCCCGATTCTTGCAGTTCTGACCAAGGATTGCTGGGCATCTTCCGGTAAGTTCTATTACATGTCCGGTAAAACGCTGGGTTGCGGTGCTGATAACCTGATGGATTTCATCATTGATGAGATCTCGCTTGGCGAGGGCTGGGGCTTGTCGCTGGTGGATCTGACCGATGACCCTGAATGGGAAGGCAGAATCAACGGCATTCGTTGCGACTTCCATGACGTTGATTTTGCAGATGAGACGTTCAAGAAGTTTGACGTTGCATACTTTGGCGCATTCCGTTCCGAAGAGGATGCAAAGCAATATGCAAATGATTATCTGATCGCGCTGCTTGGTAAGCTGCCCGAGACCGATCCTCCTACGACCGAAGAGCCCACCACCGAGCCACAGACCGATGCTGAGACCGAGGCTAAGACCGATGAGCAGAGTGTTGAGCAGACCACCGAGGAGCCTGCTGCAAGCACCGGCTGCAAGTCTGTTGTTGCAATTCCCACAGTTGCGCTGATCGCAATGCTTGGCGCTGCGTTTGTTGCAAAGAAAAAGGACTGATTTCATAATCCTATTTAAGGGCTGACGCAATCCGTCAGCCCTTTTCTCTTGACAAATGCGCGCAATTGTAGTATAATATTGGTATTATACGTGGAAAGGAACATGATATGACCAACAAAAGAATTTTTGCATGGCTTGCTTTTGCACTCTGCATGATCATGGCAATGCAGTTTGTTGCTTGCGATCCCGCAACGCAAGGAGAGCAGCAGAGCACCGAACAAACTACAGACGTTGAAGAAACGACTGAGAATACCGATACGACCGAAACTGAAACCGAAACTGAACCCGAGAGCTCCTCGCAAGACACAACGCAGCCTCCCGAGGACGAAAAGGTTGTGGCATCCAAGCCCTCGATCAATTTTGACAAGACCGTACAGGTAACCGAGAACGGCAATTCTGCCCAGGTCACCACTGCGACCAATCTTGCTTATACTGCAACCGGCTACAGCAAGTATGCCGACGGTGCATTTACCATCAAGGCAGGGCATAAGGTCACCTTTGACGGCACTTTCGCAGATAAGTTCAACCGCATCACGCTTTGCTACGTATCCGATGCACCGCTGAACTGCACCGTTACGTACACGCTGGACGGCAAGACTGTCAACGACCTGTTCTATCTGGAAGCAGGCAAGCAGACCTTCTGCGCGCTCACGCTCGGATATCTGAACAGCAAGCAGGCAAGCAACCTTGTGTCTATCACCTTTGAAACCTGCGAGGAAAAGAACACCTCCTTTGTTCTGTGTGACGTCAAGACTGAGGTTTACGAGGTATATGCAGACGACGTTTATTACGTTGAAAACGATTCCTACGTGCTGGGCGTTCGCCTTTCCTGGGGCGGTGGCGTTTGCTACATGGAGGACAAGCTGAATAGAATCGGCGGTATCAAAAACCTGATCAACCAGGCAGATACGGGCAGACTTGTGCAGCAGTCTTACTACGGCACTTACTCCAACGGCGAATACAAGAACGGTGATTACAACGGCACGCCTTGGCCCTATAACCCCGTACAGGGCGGTGACGTGCATGGCAATCCCAGCCGTATCATCGACGTTGTCGTTGGCGAGCATTCGCTGTATATCAAGGCACAGCCGCAGGACTGGGGTCACGATGGCGATCTGACCATCAGCTACATGGAAAATACCTATATTCTTGAAAAGAATTACGTGCGCGTGGATAACCGCTTCGTAGATTTCTCCGGCTGGGAGCACAGATACGCAAATCAGGAGATTCCCGCATTCTATACGCTGAGCTATTTTGATGAATTCTCCTATTATGCAGGCTCTAAGCCTTGGGAGGATCAGCCTCTTCATACGCGTGACGACCTCAATTTCTGGGGTGATGCCGCTTATCATAACGACTGTGTCTTTAAGATCCGTTACAGCAATACCGAAACTTGGTGTGCTTGGACCAACGGTATGAAAAACTACGGTATCGGCTTGTACGTTCCCAACGCGGATATCTTTTTGGCAGGCAGACACGCATACAACGGCAGCAAGGATTCCAAGAACGGCGCTACCAACTACGTAGCCCCCCTGTGCACTATGAAGATCGTTTCCTTTGAGCCTATTGAGTACAGCTATATGATGACCACCGGTACGCTGGAGGAGATCAGAAGCACGTTCAAGGCAAACAAGGACTTTGCTACCAATGAGTCCTTGCACAAGAACTACATCAGCGAGCGTATTGAGGACGAGGGCGTAGCAGTATCCATGGAAAAAGTGGTATTTGCTGATCTGCAGAATGCATTGAAGCTCAAGCCCACGAGCAATACGACCGTATCGTTTGATCAGGCAGAAAAGGCAGCTACCTTGACCGTTGCAGCCGCAGCCGATCCTCACGTAACGATCGATTATACCAAATCCAATCCGACGCTCAAGGCACAGGATTATAAGACCATTGTGATCACGTACATGATGCCCACAACCAACAGCCGCACCTCTTACACGGCAGAGCTGTTCTTGTCTACGGGCTCGTCCATGCATGCTGAGGGCGGCAAATCCGTTCGCGGCGTAGTAACGGCAGACGGCACGTATCACACCTTGGAGATCAGCGTTGAAAACCTTTCGTTCTGGTCCGGTAATATCAATGCCATTCGCTTTGACTACTTTGACGCATGCGCCGAGGGCGACGTGATCTACGTTCAATCGATTGAACTCAAATAATTCCATACAAAAAGAGCTTCGCAGCAGCGAAGCTCTTTTTTTGGTTTAGTTCTGATCAAACAGGGAAACCTGATTGTTGACACCGTTTTTATTGGGAGCAGCGGGCACGCGCAAGCCAAGGTGCTCGTAAGCAAGGCGGGTCACGCATCTGCCGCGCGGAGTGCGGGAAAGGAAGCCGAGCTGCATCAGATAAGGCTCGTAAACGTCCTCAATGGTCACAGCCTCCTCGCCAATGGTCGCTGCCAGCGTATCAAGACCAACGGGGCCGCCGTCGTAGAACTTGATAATTGCCTCCATCATCTTGCGGTCGGTGTTATCAAGACCCAGCTCGTCGATCTCCAGCTTGTTGAGCGCATAGCCTGCGATCTCGGAATCGATGGTATCCTTGCCCTGAACCATGGCAAAGTCACGTACACGCTTGAGCAAGCGGTTTGCAATACGGGGCGTGCCTCTGGAACGGGATGCGATCTCGTAAGAGCCGTCATCGGTAATGGCGATACCCAGAATGCCGGCACTGCGGCGTACGATCAACGCAAGCTCCTCGGGCGTGTAAAGCTCAAGCTTGAGCAGCACGCCAAAGCGGTCACGCAAGGGTGTGGTCAGCTGACCTGCGCGCGTCGTAGCGCCGATCAGCGTGAATTTGGGCAGATCAATACGAATGCTTCTTGCAGCAGGACCCTTGCCGATGATGATATCCAGCGCGTAATCCTCCATTGCAGGGTAGAGTATTTCTTCAACCGAGCGGGAAAGGCGGTGGATCTCGTCAATAAACAGCACGTCGCCCTGATTGAGGTTGGTCAAAAGGGCTGCAAGGTCGCCTTGCTTTTCGATAGCAGGACCGGAAGTAATACGGATATTTACGCCAAGCTCGTTGGCGATAATGTTGGAAAGCGTGGTTTTACCCAGACCGGGAGGGCCGTAAAGCAGTACGTGATCCAAGGACTCACCGCGCATCTTGGCAGCTTCAATATACACCTTCAGGTTTTCCTTTGCCTTATCCTGACCAACGTAATCGTTTAAGGTTTTGGGGCGCAGGGAAGCGTCAATATCGGAATCCTCGGGGGAGTATCCTGTGGAAACGATACGGTTTTCAAAGTCAAAATCCTGTTCATCCATCATATGCGCGTCCTCCTTACATCAGCTTTTTGAGCGCTTGGCGAATGATCTCCTCCAGCGACATCTGTTCGGTGGGCATGGATTTGAGCACGTTGGTTGCCTCGGCTCTTTGATAACCGAGCACCATCAGCGCATCCAATGCCTCGCTGAGCTTGCCGCGCGCAGGTGCGCCTGCCTTGGCTGTCGTGCCGAGCTCGGGAGCAGCGTTGAATTCGCCGCCGTGCTCCTTGATCAGCTTGTCCTTGAGCTCAAGCACGATTCTTGCAGCCGTCTTGGGGCCAACACCGCTTGCCTTGGAAATTGCCTTGGTATCCTCGGTGCATACTGCCAGCGCGAATTTTTCGGGGGTCAGAAGCGAGAGAATGGACATAGCCGCCTTAGGACCGACACCGGATACGGTGATCAGCATCTGGAAGGAGGAAAGCTCGGTCTCATCAAAAAAGCCGAACAGCTCAATGCCGTCCTCGCGCACTGCAAGGTAAGTAAAAAGCTTGGCGGAATTGCCCGCAAGCGGCAGCTTATCGTAAGTATTTTGGCTGACGGTCATGCGGTAACCGACACCGCCTGCATCGATCACGGCAAAGCCCATGCTCTTATGAGCCAGTGTGCCGCTAATATAGTAGTACATAATATCTCCTTAAAACCCACGGGGGCAGCGCCCCCGTGGTGATTTTTATTGTGTGGGTTGATCCGTCTGCTCGGGATTTTGCTCGGTTTGCTCGGGCGTAATCTCTGCGTTTTCTTGCTCGGGAGCAACCTCAACGGGTGCGGGAATACCGAAAAATTCACCGTAACCGCGGATGCGGCGCAATCTATTTTCAAAGATGATCAACAGGAAGAATGCTGCCGTGGAAACAACCGATACCGCAACGCCAAGCACCAGTTCCTTGGGGCAATATCTCATTTCGATCTCGTGCTCACCGGGCTCTTCGATATAATATCCGACCAGTGCGTTTGCAAGCTCAACAGTTTCAACCTTTTTGCCGTCAACCGTTACCTGCCAGCCCTTGTCAAAGGGAATTGTGGTGGTGATCAACTGGTTTGCATTGCTTGTGGTAATGGTGCCGGGCAGGTAATCCTCTCTGTAATTTTCGGGATCGATCTGCACGTTGCCTTGCTGCAATCTCGTGATCGCCTCGGTAAATACCTCCATATCAAGCGAGTAGATAAAGGGCTTTTGCAGGCCTTGCTGGATATAGAAGTTGTCATAATCATTCTTGATGGTCAGCTTGAGCTCAAGATCGCTCTTGGTGAAATCACCGATGGAAACGATTCTCCAGGTGTTGTTATCGCCCCACTTGCCAACGGACTTGCCGTTCGCGGTCATGTTGACCTGTCTTGAATATACGGTGGGGAAGTAAACGAACAGCTCGGTGTTCTTGGGTACCATATACTCAAACGTGATCGTACCGCCGTCACCCTTGTAAAGATCGTGGTTTGCAGCAGAGCTCTTGGTAACATCCTTGGTGGTCATGGAAAGCTGCGTAGCGGGAACGAAGATCTGCAGCGTTTCCTCTTCGCCAAGCATCATGGAGATCATGGCGTTCATTCTTTCAAAGGGATTCTCGTAATCGTCCAGTGCAAAATCCGCAAAGGAATTATCAACTGCGTACGCGATGCTCATATAGTAGGGATTTTGATATACGACGTAGGTCTCGTTGTCGTAATCGTCCGCATCGTACAGGGGCTCGCCGTAATACAGATCATAATTCTTATCGGTCATGATATACTTGATGCCAAGCAGGGAGTCGCTGACAGGCGTTTCGCCTTGATATTGCGACCAGTGCGACTTGGAGGAATATCCCATCATGCGCAGGAAATAGATGGTGTCCGCATTGAGCGTGGAGGTCGAGTTGGAAAGACCGCGGATCTGCAGCGCAAGGTTATCGTTGAGCTTGCGGTGGTAGGTCTTTTCCATACGGTAGAAGCTGGTATCGTTATCTTGTACGTGGTTGATAATGGGTCTGACCGTGTCAAGATAATCGTTGTAGTAGGAATACTTGGTAAAGGTTACGTCGCTGTCAAGATCGTTGAGATCCCAAAGTCCGCTGATATACATCTCTCCGCACACGAAGAAGACAAGCAGACAAGCGATCAGCTCTTTGTTCTTGACGCGTGGCAGCACGCAAACCAGAATCGTGTAAACGATCAGGCATCCGATCGTCAGCCAAACGGTTTGGAAATCGTGCACGTCGATATACTCGTTGAAGTCTTCCTTGATCATGGGAGCGAACTCCTGAAGCATGATCACGCCAAGACCGATGATGGCTGCAATGCCGATCATGGGCTTACGGCTGACCGTACGCATATTGGTAAATGCGCGGTATGCCATGACGATCATGAAGAAGCAGAGCATAAAGCTGTAGCGGTTGTTGAGCCAGTTGGGCTTCTGGAAGCCGTGCCAGATCAGGTCGATCGAGCTGGTTGCAAAGCTGAATACGAAGATCGTGATCAGCGCTGCGTAAGCCACCTTTTCGCCCGTCTTGAACTTCTTGTTGAAGAAGAACATGGGCACCATCAACAGCGTCAGCACGCCGCAGTATACGAAGGGAAGACCTGCAGGACGAACCGTGTCGTAGGAGGAGGGCAGGAACTTGTAGAACAGCTCAAGGAAGTTAAAGCGAGAGGTGAATGCCCAGTTGGGATCGGAGAAGTCGGTCTTACCAAAGGTAAGCGAGTAATAAGCGGTAAATACCACAAACGCGGAAATACCGATTGCCATGATCGAATAGAATCCGATTCTCATAAACGAGCGAATGCCGTGCATTCTTTCGTTATAAGGATTGTTGGCGTGCTTAAAGCCCCACAGGTATGCAAAGAAGTAAATAGCAACCGCGATGCAAACCATATAACCGATATAATAGTTGCTGACAAGCGTAAGGGTCAGGAACACAACGTAGACTCTGTACTTGCCGTACTTGATCAGCTGCTCGATACCGAACATGATAAGCGGGAACCAGATCACGGCGTCGATCCACATGGTGTTGTTCTGCTGCGTGATGCAGTAGGACATCAGTGCATACATGACCGAGAAGGCGATGATACCAATGCGGTTAATGCGCTTTTCGGCTTGATGCAAATAGAACGCCATGGTAGCGGCACACAGGGAAGCCTTGACCATAAACATGAACAGCAAAGCTTCGCACATTCTGTCCTCGGGGAACAGACATACCAGATAAGAGAAGGGTGAGGCGATATAGTATTCGTAAATACCCATAAACTCGCCGCCGAGTGCGCGTGAGAACGAATAAATAATACTCGTGTCTCCGTTTACGACAAAGTTGCGAAGTGCTTCGAAGAAATACACGTACTGACCGTTGAGGTCAAGCACCAGCACGCATCCGTTACCAAACGGATAAAGTCCGCGTGCCAGATACATCAGGTAAACAAGCACGGCAGGGATGAGCGCCGCAATCAGAATATACCAATATTCTGAAAACACGTTTTTGCATTTTGTTTTGCATTTGAGCAGTCCGTCTTTCGCAACGGCAGGATTGAAGTTCATTCGCTTTGTTCCTTTCCTTCTGTGGGGTCTTGCACAGTCCCCGTGATACTTTTAATCGCCTTTTCAAGCTTGATGCGGTCAACCGTCATATCTCGTCCGCAGCCGCGGCACACAACGCGTACCTGACTGCCCACACGCATGACGGTAAAATCCGCACATCCGCAGGGATGCGGCTTTTTGAGATGCAGAACGTCGCCCGTTCGGATTTTGATAATATTCATAAATATACTCCGCTGATCGGCACGGTCGTGCACGGCATTTTATCGTTTTGAGATAATCTATCCTATTATACCATAAAAAGCGCGGTTTGTAAACGATTATTCGGATAATATTATAAAAAAATAAAAATTTATAAATAATATTTGACACGCGCGCGAAAAGGTGTTATAATTTAGAGTGAATTATTGTGGATATCTATAGCCGTAGGAGGTATTATGGTCATTCTTGGCATTGACCCCGGACTTGCAATCGTGGGTTGGGGCGTGATTTCATATGATGGCGTGAAGTTTAAAACGCTGGGATACGGATCCATCCAGACTCCTGCAGGCACGCCGACACAAAAGAGGCTTGAAATGATATGGCAGGGCATGAACGAGCTTTTTGAGCGTTACAAGCCCGACCAGATGGCGGTGGAGGAGCTTTTCTTCAACACCAACGTCACAACCGGTATTACGGTCGCAGAGGCGCGAGGCGTGATTTTGCTCTCGGGCATCCAGCACGGCATTTCGGTTGCGGAATATACGCCCTTGCAGGTCAAGCAAGCGGTGGTTGGATACGGCAGAGCCGAGAAAAAGCAGGTGATCACCATGGTGACCACGCTCTTAGGACTTCCCAAGCCGCCCAAGCCCGATGATACCGCAGACGCACTTGCCATTGCGGTCTGCCATGCACACAGCGGCTGCTCCCGCTTGGCAAACTACTACAACAAATAACAGATAGGAGATAACTCAATGTGGTGTTCTGAAAACTGGAAGGATTACGAATTGCTTGACACCTCGGACGGCGAGCGTCTTGAGCGTTGGGGCAAATATATATTGGTCAGACCCGACCCGCAGATCATTTGGAAGGGCGTTGCGGATCATCCCGCATGGAAGCGCGCAGACGGCGTGTACCGCCGTTCCTCTTCGGGCGGCGGCAGCTGGGTGCATAATAAGCTGCCCGCATCCTGGAATATTTCTTACGGCGAGCTCAATTTCGTGCTGCGCCCCATGGGCTTTAAGCATACCGGTCTTTTCCCCGAGCAGGCTGCAAACTGGGATTGGTTCTCGGAGCTGATCCGCAAGGCTGATCGCCCTGTCAAGGTGCTCAACCTGTTTGCATATACGGGCGGCGCAACCGTGGCAGCAGCTGCTGCAGGCGCGTCTGTCGTACACGTGGATGCCTCCAAGGGTATTGTGGCGCAGGCTAAGGAAAACGCAGCGCTGTCCGGTCTTGAAAGCGCTCCCATTCGCTACATTGTGGACGATTGCAAAAAGTTTGTTGAGCGCGAGATCAGACGCGGCAACAAGTACGACGGCATTATTATGGACCCGCCCTCTTACGGCAGAGGTCCTAACGGCGAGGTCTGGAAGCTTGAGGACTGCGTGGATGAGTTTGTCAGCCTTGCAGCGCAGCTGCTGTCGGACGAGCCCTTGTTCTTCCTGATCAATTCCTACACCACAGGTCTTTCTCCCATGACCATGAGCTATTTGCTTGAGCTCAACGTCAAGCGCAAGTTTGGCGGCCACGTGGATTCGGGTGAGCTTGGCTTGAAGGTGACACGCACGGGCGGTTATCTGCCTTGCGGTGCAAGCTCTCGTTGGCAGAGGTAATTATGGCTGATTTTATTCAAATCAAGGATCTGCATTTCTCCTATAGCAAGGAAGACGGCAAACAGACCGCCGACGTGCTTTGCGGTGTGGATCTGAACGTTCAAAAAGGTGAATACGTTGCTATTCTGGGCAGAAACGGCTCGGGAAAATCTACGCTTGCCAAGCTGCTCAATCTTGTCATTGACGATTTGGACAACACAAGCGGTCAGATCCTTGTGGACGGCATTGATATTTTGTCTGAGGATATGACCGAGGATATGGCGTTTGAGCTGCGCAAAAAGGTGGGCATGGTGTTCCAGAACCCCGATAATCAGCTTGTAGCGACCATTGTCGAGGAAGACGTAGCATTCGGACCCGAAAATCTGGGTCTTGATCCCAAGGAGATCCGCCGCCGCGTGGACGAGGCTCTTGCAACCGTTGGCATGACGGAGTTTGCAAAGCGCGAGCCTCACAGACTCTCGGGTGGTCAGAAGCAGCGCGTTGCCATTGCAGGCGTGATCGCAATGATGCCCGAATGCATTATTTTCGATGAGTCCACCGCCATGCTTGACCCCGTTGGACGCAAGGACATCGTGGCAACCATGGAAAAGCTCAACCGCGAGCACGGCATTACCGTACTGACCATTACGCACTACATGGAGGAGGCTGTTCGCGCCGATCGCGTGGTGGTGCTCAATGACGGTAAGATTGCCATTGAGGGAACTCCCGAAGAGGTTTTCTCCAATGCCGAGGCACTTCGCGCCGCAAGACTTGAGCTGCCGCAATGTGCGCAGCTGCTTGAGGTTCTGGCGCAGGCAGGATTGCCCATTTTTGAGTGCGGCATCACCCCCGAGGATTGCGCACGCATTATTCTTGCTGCAGGAGGTAAGTGCTGATGTCTGCTAAGCTTGAATTACAAAACGTATCGTACTATTACGGCAAAGGCACTGCTTTTGAGGTAAAGGCGCTGGATAATATCAACTTCAAGGTGGAAAGCGGCAGTATTACGGGCTTGATCGGTCATACAGGATCTGGCAAATCTACGCTGGCGCAGCTCTTCAACGGACTTGAAAAGCCCTTTGAGGGCAAGGTGCTGCTGGACGGCTGCGATATCTGGGATAAGAAATACAAGGGCGCGCGTATTTGCTTCCGCGTAGGTCTTGTCATGCAGTATCCCGAGTATCAGCTGTTTGAGGAAACGGTTTTCAGCGACGTTGCATTCGGTCCGCGCAACATGGGACTTGACGAAGAAGAAGTCAAGGCGCGTGTGATGAGCGCGATCGAGTTCGTGGGTCTTACGCAGGATATTTTAGAGCAATCTCCCTTTGATCTTTCGGGTGGTCAGAAGCGTCGCGTTGCCATTGCGGGCATTATGGCGATGCAGCCTGAAATGCTTGTGCTTGACGAGCCCGCTGCAGGGCTTGACCCCGCAGGCAGAGCCGAGATCTTTGGCGGTATCCGTCGCTACAGAGATAACACGGGCGCTACCGTGCTGATCGTCAGCCACAGCATGGAGGACATGGCAGAGTATTGTGACGATATCATTGTCATGCACCGCGGTAAGGTCATGCTGATCGGCTCCAAGCACGAGATCTTTGCAGACAGCCAGAAATTGATTGAGGCAGGACTTGATATTCCGCAGATCACGCGCGTGATGCGCCTGCTTGCGGAAAACGGACTTGACGTCAATGCCGCAGCCTGCACCAAAGAGCAAGCTCTTGCTGAATTGATCAGAGTATTCAAACTCAAATAATCATAAAAAGGAACAGTATCAATGAAAAATATAGCACTTGGGCAGTATTATCCTGCTCAGTCGCCCTTGCATAAATTGGATCCGCGCATTAAGCTGGTGCTTGCGGTACTGTATATTGTGACCGCATTTTTGTGCAAAAACTCGCTTGGCTTTGTTTTGTTGGCGGTGACGGCGATCATAATGGTATTGCTTAGCCGCGTGCCTGTCAAAACCGTTCTCAGAAGCATGCGCTTGGTCGCATTCGTTTTGATATTGACCGTTGCGATCAACTTGTTTATGACCAAGGAAGAGGGAACGGCACCCTTGTTTGCGTTTTGGGTGTTTGAGATCTATATAAAAGGACTTTACAGTGCAATCTTTATTGCCTTCCGCATTCTTTGCATGATCGTGGGCACCTGTATGCTTTTGACTTATACGACCACGCCCATTGCATTGACCGACGCGCTGGAGAGATTGCTGGCGCCGCTGCGCTATATCAAGCTGCCCGTTCATGAGTTTTCCATGATGATGTCTATTGCCTTGCGCTTTATTCCGACCATTATGGAAGAGGCTGAAAAGATCATGGCTGCACAAAAGGCAAGAGGCGCCGGATTTAGCGAGGGCAATTTGATCAAGCGAATCAAGTCGCTCATTCCCATTCTGATCCCGCTGTTTGCATCGGTATTCAGAAGAGCCTTTGAGCTTGCAACGGCGATGACCTGCCGCTGCTATCGCGGAGGCGAGGGAAGAACGCGTATGACCTCCATGCGTCTTGGCGCATGGGATGCGATCGTGCTGGTGCTGTCTGTTGCGGCGCTTGCAGGTATCGTATCTTGCAATTACTGGGGAATCGGCTACACACTTTAATTTTACTAAATCGAGACGGAGGAGAACATGAAGCTGTTTTTGCGCTTATCATATCTTGGAACTGCATATAACGGCTATCAGGTGCAGGGCGATCAGCCGACCGTGCAGCGTGAGCTGACGCGTGCTTGCGCAGAGCTGTTCGGTGAGCGATGCGATATCGTTGGCTGCAGCAGAACGGATAGCGGCGTGCATGCCAATATGTTTTGCGTAACCGTCGCAAAGCGCGGCACAGACGAGCTTGTTACCTCTATTCCCGCGCACCGTATTCCGCTTGCGCTCAACGCGCATCTTCCCGAGGACATTTCGGTTTGGGATGCTGCGTTTGTTTCGGGCGATTTTCACCCGAGATATGACGTCAAATACAAGGAATACGTGTACCGTATTTACAATTCTCCCTGTCGCAGCCCCTTTGAGTTGAATCGCGCTTGGTTTTATCCCAAGCGTATCGAGGATGCGGCGCTGGCTGATATGCAGCTGGCTGCGCAGCATTATTGCGGCACGCACGATTTCACGTCGTTCATGGCGCAGGGGGCAACCGTTGCGCACGCTGTGCGTACCGTAACGCACGCAAGCGTGCAAAGATGCGGTGACGTGATCGAATTTCGCGTAGCTGCTGACGGTTTTTTATACAATATGGTCCGCATCATGACCGGAACGCTGATCGCCGTGGCAGAAGGTAAGCTGACGCCCGAGCAGATTCCCGACGTGATTGATGCAAAGGATCGCGCACGTGCAGGCATGACCGCACCCGCGCACGGACTTTATCTGAATTCGGTCGTATACGAGAGCATTCCAAAGGAGACGCTATGAAAAAATGGAATTTTGGCAAAAAAGCCGCGTCTGACGCCGTTGCCGTAAAGGAGCAGATCGATCTGCAAAATCCGCGCAACGCGTATTATGACAATATTTCCAATATCTACCACACGCTGTTTTTGGTTTTTCTGGCAGCGCTTTTGGTGTTTGTCTGCGTATCCATGCTTTGCAATCTGGAATTGTTTACGTATGAGAACTTTTATTATCTTGCAAAGGATATCAGTGCCGCTTCCGATCTGCTTTCGGGATCGGGTAACGTGATCAACTATGAAACTTCCGTGCGTAACCAGTCCTTTACGCTGTACAGAGGCGGTCTTGCCGTTGCGGGAGATTCGGGTCTGCAGCTCTTTACTGCAACAGGCAGGGAAACGCTCAATGCATCTCCCGACTACGTCAGCCCCATCCTGCTTGGCTCTGAGCGCTATCTTTTGGTATACGATATCGGTGAGAAGCGTTATTCGATCTACAATTCCTTTGTTTGCGTGCATCACGAGGAATACGATTACCCCGTTTATGCGGGTGCGATCTCCGATTCGGGATATTATACGATTGTGAGCGAAAGCTACGATCACGCGGGCGTTGTCAGCCTGTATAACGATCACTTTGAGCTGGTCAACCGCTATAACCGTACCGAAATGGTGACCTGTACTGCGATCAATCAGGCAGGCAACCGCGTAGCCTTTGCAACTACCGGCATGCAGAACGGCGAGTACGTTTCCACGCTGGTCATTGCAGTTCCCGGAGAGGATCAGACCAGCTCCGAGATGCAATTCAATGGGTTATTCCCGTATAGCATTGAGTTTATCGATCAGCACAGATTGCTTTTGATCGGTGACTCTGCTTCCTATATCGTTTCGGTAGATGACGGAACGGTAATTTGTTCGATCCCGTATGCAGGTATGAAGCTTGCATATGCAGATACCAACGAGAGCAATATTGCGCTTGTTTTCTCGGTCAATCCCGTAACAGACACGCATCGCATCATCATTGCCAATAAAAACGGTGCGCTGATTGCCGATGAAACCTTTGAAGCAGGCGTTTCGCAGCTTTGCGTTTACGGTGAGTACGTTTATCTGATGACGGATGCAGGCATTGCGCGCGTGCAACCCGAAACGCTTTCGCATCAGTTGATTCAATGTGATACACAGGGCAAACAGCTTTTGATCCGTCAGGAGGACGAGGTGCTTTTGTGCGGCGGACAGAGCGCTGTTTATTATCAATTCGACTGATATTATTTTGCTTTTTACCCACTTAAGGAGGTTTTTGATAAATGATCATGTGTTCGAATTGCCACAAACGTGTGGCTGTCATATTCGTTACGAAATATGAAAACGAAAAAAAGGTCAGCAAGGGACTTTGCATCAAATGTGCAAAGGAGATGGGAATCCCCATGGAAAACATGCTGGGTGACCTTTCGGGTCAGCTCGGTATTTCGGCTGATCAGCTCGAAGATATGGAAAACGAGCTGAACAATATGTTCCAGAACAGCCAGCTGCCCTCCGAGATGGACGACAACGAGGACGGCGGCGCGCCTGCGATCGATCTGCCCAATCTGTTCGGTCAGGGCGAAGATCAGGCTGACGATGACGCATCCTTGCCCGTTGAGCCCACGCCCGACAAGAAGGACAAGAAGAAGGGCAAGAAGGAAGATAAAAAGAAGGGCTCGGAGTATAAATTCCTCAACACCTATTGCCGCCATTTGACGGAGCATGCAAGACAGGGCAGACTTGATAGGATCGTGGGAAGAGGCACTGAGCTTGCTCGCGTGATCCAGATCCTTTGCCGCAGACAAAAGAACAACCCTTGCCTGATCGGTGAGCCCGGTGTTGGTAAGACCGCCATTGCGGAAGCACTTGCGCTGCGCATTGCAAGCGGCAACGTGCCTTATAAGCTCAAGAACAAGGAGCTGTATCAGGTGGATCTGACCGCACTTGTGGCAGGCACGCAGTTCCGCGGACAGTTTGAGCAGAGAATTCTCGGTCTTTTAACCGAGGTCAAGCAGGCAGGCAACGTGATTCTGGTCATCGACGAGGTGCACAACATTGTCGGTGCAGGCGGTGGAGAGGGCAACATCAATGCAGCCAATATCCTCAAGCCCGCGCTTTCTCGCGGTGAGGTGCAGATTATTGGTGCTACCACGTTGACCGAATATCGCAAGCATATTGAAAAGGATACCGCGCTGGAGCGTCGTTTCCAGCCCGTCACCGTCAACGAGCCCTCTGTTGAGGAGTCGGTTGAAATGCTGCGCGGCATCAAGCACTACTATGAGGAATATCACAATATCACCATTCCCGAGGACGTGCTCAGACGTGCCGTCGTGTTCTCGGAGAGATATATCACCGACCGTTATTTGCCCGATAAGGCAATCGATTTGCTGGACGAGGCGGCAAGTGCGCTCTCTCTTTCCAGCGCACCGCTCAACGAGTCGCACGAGATCAGAGATCAGCTGCTGCTGCTCAAGGAGCAACGCGAGGAGCTGGAAACCGCTCCTGCCGATAAGGAGCAGAACGAGCAGCTCAGATATGAAAAGATCGCCAAGATCAAGGCAAGTGAAATGCAGCTTGCCGAAAAGCTTGTGGTGCTTGAGGAGGATTGCAAAAAGATCGTGCTGACTCCCGATCACCTTGCCGAGGTGATTGAGATCTGGACGGGCATTCCCGCAACCAGCATCAAGCGTAACGAATACGAGAGAATCGATAGCCTTAAGGCAAGACTGCTTCAAAAGATCATCGGTCAGGATCACGCAGTGGAGGCTGTTGCACGTGCAATCAAGCGCAACCGTGCAGGTATTTCTTACAAGCGTAAGCCCGTATCCTTTATCTTTGCAGGTCCTACGGGTGTCGGTAAGACCGAGCTTGTCAAGACGCTTGCAGAGGATCTGTTCCAATCTCCCGAAACGCTGATCCGTCTGGATATGTCCGAGTTTATGGAGAAGCATTCGGTTTCCCGTATTATCGGCTCGCCTCCCGGATACGTCGGTTACGATGACGCAGGACAGTTGACCGAGAAGATCCGCCGCAGACCCTATTCCGTGGTGCTGTTTGATGAGATCGAAAAGGCGCACCCCGACGTGCTCAACATTCTTCTGCAGATCCTTGACGACGGCAGAATTACCGATGCGCACGGAAAAACCATCAATTTTGAAAACACCGTCATTGTGATGACCACCAATGCAGGCTCTAACCGCTCCGGCTCGATCATGGGCTTTTCTGCGGACGTGCAAAGCGGTGCTCAGATCAATACCGAAAAGGCTCTGGCAGAGTTCCTGCGCCCCGAATTCATCAACCGCGTGGATGAAGTGATTACGTTCAGACACCTTGGTGAGGATGACTTCGTTCGTATCGCGGATATCATGCTCGGACAGCTTGCAGGCGTGCTTGCAGATCGCGGATTTACCTTGGAATGGACGCAGGCAGCCGCTGCGCTGATCGCCAAGGAATCCTTCTCGCAGAAATACGGCGCGAGAAATATGCGCCGCTATATCCAGAAGCACGTTGAGGATGCACTTGCAGAGCTCATCGTTTCGGATTACACCAATCAATATACGCATGCCGTCATTACGGTAAGCGAGGGAAAAATCTCGGTAAGCTGCAAGTAACAATTGCGGCGAGACACTCGAAAGGAGGGACTGAATATGGCAAATAAGAACGCCTGGCATACCATGGACACAGAGCAGGTCTGTGTCAGATTGGATACCAATGCCTCGAAAGGGCTTGCAAGAAAGCAAGCCGCAGCGCGCGCCAAAAAACTGAATATCCGTCAGCCTGACGCGATGCAGCCGCTATTCATTCCCACCAAAAGATCGGTTTGGAAGGATTTAGGCAAAATGCTGCTGGATCCTATCATGATGTTGACGCTGGTGGTGTCCGTCATAGCGTTTTTGTTTGGCGAATACGCACTCGGCGGCATCGTCATGTTCCTGTTGCTTGTCAATGCTGTTTTCTGCGCGGTTGCAAACGCCAAGGTCCGCAGCGTTTGGAGCAAGCTGCAGCTGTATTCCAATCCTATGGCAAAGGTGATTCGCGGCGGCAAGCTGTATACGACCGACGCGCGTAACGTGCTTCCGGGCGACGTTGTGGTGCTCAATACGGGTGACGTTTGTCCCGCAGACGTCAGACTGGATCAGGGAAGCAGCGTAAGCGTGGAGCAGTACGTGCTTTGTCAGGACCGCGGGGAGAGATTCAAGCTTGAATCGGTGCAAAAGAACGGTGATACCGTATACAGCCCGGATCAGGACGTCTTCAGCCCCGATTGCGCCAACATTGTGTATGCCGGATCGGTCATCAAAGAGGGATTTGGCAGAGGCATTGCCGTGGAGACGGGACTCCACACCTATATCGGTGCTGCAAACGGCACCGTGCCGGGTACGGATCACATCCCCGAGCCCGAGAGTAATTCCCATATCAAGCGTTATTACGTACGTTTTTCCACGGTGCAAGCCGTATTGCTTGTGCCGTTGACCATTTTGCTGACGGTCACCATGCAGCAATCCTTGACGTTTGCAGAGAGCTTTTTGACTGCCCTTGCACTTTGCTCAACCGCGATTGCGGAACACGTGATCTCGCTTGCAGGGCTGATGCGTGCCATCGGCATTGACGCTGCAGCCTCGGAAAAGCAAAGCGCAGCAGTTGCCATCGTCAAAAACAGCGATGCTTCGGACACGCTGTGCGAGATGACCGATCTGTTGCTGCTTGATTCTGCTGCTATCAGTGACGGTAAGTATCACCTGGAGTCTGTTTACGCGTGCGGCGGTATTTATAATCCGTCCGAGCTGCATAATGCAGACGTGCAACGCTTAGTCAAGGATCTGTACCTGTACCGCACGGCTGCTCGCCCTCCGCAAGCAGCAGACAGAGATGCGTTTGATGCAGGTCTGACAGCCCCCATTGATGCGCTGATCAAGCACGTTGCGGTGGATACCGCTGCAATCGACTTGACCAAGGTCAGCTCGTTTATCTCGTTTGAGGGCGATATCTGTACCGTGCACAATCAATTGAACACGGGTGAATACAACGTATTGCTTTCTCAAAACGATCTGCTTTTGCAGCGTTGTACGCACTCTGCATTTGCCGATACAAAAAAGGAAATGGATGACAGTGAGCATATGGCGCTGCGTACGCTGTGCCGTATTTACAGAGAATCCGGCTATCGGGTCCTGCTGATTGCCACCCTGCAAGAACAGAGCCTGACGCTGATCGGCGTGCTTGCGTTTGCACAAAGAGCAGGGTATGGCTTTGTGGAGTGCTGTGAGCAGCTGATAAACGGAGGCGTGCGCGTTTCCGCGTTCATGCCCCATACTGCGGAAAGCATCAAGATCCTGACGGATAGCGGATTGGTAAGAGACGAGAGCAACGATCTGTTGACCGCTCAGTCTGCTGCAGATCAAGGCCTTGATCTGCACGTAGCTTACGGCAGCTATCGCGCTTATCTCGGATTTAACCGCACGCAGATCTCTGAGCTGATTGAAAAGCTTAAGGAAAGAGGGAATCGCGTTGCCACTTACAGCGTGGACAACCAAACGCAGCCGCTGCAGGATATGTCCGATCTTTCCATTACCTGTGATGCCATTGAATACAGATCTCCCAAGGTTTCGGAGTCTCTGTATGATAAAATGCCTGTTGACGGCAAGCCCTTCAGCTCTCGCGCCTCGCAGCATACAAGACGCTCCGCAGACGTGATCTTAAGACGCGCCAGCGAGCAGGGCGGTGGCTTGCACGGTATTCTGACAGGCAGAAAATTCGCGTTTGCAGTCAACCATAATCTTGCAAACGCCATCACGTATCTGATATCCGTACAGTTCTTCCGCGCAGTACTGCTGATCGTGCCTGCCATGTTCGGCACGCATATGCTCAGTGCAGCTTCGCTGTTGATCGGAGGATTGATCCTTGACGTCGTAGCCGTTCTGATGTTTGCGTATGCGATGCCAAATCAATCTGCAATCACAGCGTCGTATCCCATTATGCGCAGACTTGAAAAGCCTGTGACGTATAACGTTGCCAATATCGTCAGTGCGTGCTTCAGCGCATTGCTTGTGTGGCTGATGTTTTCTCTGTTGCAGATATTCGACGTGGTGGATGCTTCTCAAAGCCTTGGCTTTGGCTTTATGTCTACGTATTTGCTGCAGGGCGTGGTTTGTGCAATTACCATGCACGAATACGCCTCGGATGCCTCCAAAAAGCCGCACGTATCGGTTGCTTTGGGCATCGCGATCTATATTCTCATCCTGTGCGCTTGCACGCTGCTGCCCGGGTTGAACGTTTTGATGTGCGCAGGCGCGCTTGCATGGATCCCCGTACTGCTCAGCCCCATCGCATCGCTGATCTATTTTGTCACGTACCGTATTCTGAGCGCAAAGGGATTGAATTTACATAAATAATGAAATATTCTCCCGCTTCGGCACATATAATGCAAGGAGAAAGGGAGTGATCTGTTTATGAAAACGTGCAGTTTTCTTGAGCTATCGGATAAAGACGTGATCAATCTGTGCACGGGTGAAAGATTAGGACGCATTTGCGATATTGAGATCAATACAAAGGATTGTACGGTGGTTTCGATCGTGATCCCGGGACAGGGAAGCGTGCTGGGCTTTGGCAAAGCAACCGAAACTGTCATACCGTGGTGCAAGATCGAATGTATCGGAGAAGACGCCATCCTTGTGCGGCTGACTGCCGAGGAATATTCCGGCTGTTCGGTGCCCAAAAGAAAACTGAAGCGTAGCTTGTTCGGAAAATAGCAAAAATAATTGTAAACTATTTGTAAACATTGATTTTACCTATTGCGTTATCGGATAAGTTATGTTATAATATACGCCGTTGTGTCGGGAATCCGACATGATAATAATAAAATACACACACAGGGAAGGCAGGGTACTACCGGTGTTTCCAAGGCAATAAAAGTCTGGAAATTGATGCGTACCGAACGACTCTGTGGTGGAAAAACCGAAGGAGGACTAAAATGTCTATCATCACAATTAAGCAGCTCTTGGAAGCAGGTGTACACTTTGGACACCACACCAGAAGATGGAACCCCAAAATGCAGGAATACATCTTCACCGAAAGAAACGGCATCTACATCATCGACCTGCAGAAGACCGTTAAGAAGTTCGAGGAAGCTTACGACTTCGTTCGCGAGCTCTCCGCAAACGGCGGCACTATGCTGTTCGTTGGTACTAAGAAGCAGGCAGCTGAAGCTATCA
>JAZRDG010000065.1:0-5297 GCA_045660125.1 Eubacteriales bacterium
GCCAACGGCACAGCCGTTGGCGGATTTCATTTTACATAGGTAAGGCAGGGGAGGGGCTTGCTCCTCCCACCCGCACAAAAAAACGTAAGGCTCGGCGATTGTCCAATGTCATTAAGTTAAGGAATTGGTACCCCGCCGAGATCCTTCGCGGCGCCTCGTCCTTCGTTGTCATTCTTGAGCGAAGCGAAGAATCTCGAAGGACGAGGCTTGCTCGAGGATGACAGCGGCGGGGGCGTTACGTATGTTCTTAACTTATTGA
Organism: Eubacteriales bacterium; assembly: GCA_045660125.1. Lineage (GTDB taxonomy): Bacteria > Bacillota > Clostridia > Oscillospirales > CAG-272 > SVQP01. Next base: position 260 of record JAZRDG010000065.1, read on the forward strand.
CGTTGGGCTTTTTGCCGAGCCTTCTTATGTATTTACTTGATCCAAAGCGCCTTGCCTGCGCCCGTAACGGTTGCCTGCAGCCCCTCGGGGATGTAGACGCATGCGCCTGCGTGGAGTGCAAGATCCTCGCAGCCCGTGCACGAAAGGGTCATGCTGCCCTCGGTGCAAAGCACGCAGCGAATGTCGGCAGGTACCTTAGCTGCGCCTTGCAGCGTCAGCTCATAGGTGGCAAAATAGGGGCAATTTGCAAGCGTGCGCAGCTTGCCTCCTGCAATGTCATTTACCTCGCCTGCCTGTCCGCAGGGCAGGGTGTAGGGCTGGGTCTTGCTGACCTCCAGCGCTCTTTGCACGTGCAGCTCACGGGGCTTGCCGTCCGCACCCACGCGTCCCCAGTCCCAAACGCGGTAAGTAATATCGGAGTTCTGCTGCACCTCGGCAATCAGAATGCCCGCACCGATGGCGTGCACCGTGCCCGCAGGGATAAAGAACACGTCACCCGTCTTGACGGGGAAGTGCGCCACAGCCTTGTCCGCCGTGCCGTTTTCAATATGCGCGGCAAATTCCGCGGTAGTCATATCTTTTTCAAATCCGCAGATCAAAGCCGCACCCGGCTCTGCGTCCAGCACGTACCACATCTCGGTCTTGCCGGGGCTTGCGTGGTGCTCTTGCGCATACGCGTCCTCGGGGTGCACCTGTAAAGACAGGCGATCGCGCGCGTCGATCAGCTTGACAAGAATATCGGGTGCGGTCTGTCCCCATGCCGCAAGCGCGTCTTGCAGGGTCTTGCCTGCCATTTCGCCGTTTTGCACGGTGCTGGGTCCGTTTTTATGCGTCGAGAGCACCCATGCCTCGGCGGTAATTTCCAAATCGCTCTCTACGCCATAGCGTGCTTTGAGTGCGTTGCCGCCCCACAAATAGTCCTTGACGGCGGGCTTTAAAAATAAGGGATACATGTTCATCCTCCTATTGACATACGATTACGTTTATTATATAATAAAGACAGTATATTGTCAAGATTTTGAGCCAAAAAGGAGGGAGAAGCGTGCAGATTCAAGGCTTGATCGAGTTTATGGGCGTGATCGAAAAGCTCAAATGCAACACGCGCCATTCGTGGACGTCCTCGGGGCGCAGAGAGTCGGTTGCCGAGCACTCCTGGCGACTTGCTATGCTTGCCATGCTGTGCGCGGACGAATATCCGACTTTGGACATGAACAAGGTCATTCGCATGTGCCTTGTGCACGATCTTGGCGAGGCGCTGACGGGTGACGTGCCCTCGTTTGAAAAAACAGAGCAGAACGAAATGACCGAGGCAGAGGCGTGGAGCACGCTGCTTTCGCTGTTGCCCGAGCCGTACGCGTCCGAATTCGGCGCGCTTTATGCCGAAATGGAGGCAAAGCAAACGCCCGAGGCGCAGCTTTACAAGGCGCTTGACAACATGGAGGCGGTGCTCTCGCACAACGAGGCGTCGCTTGACACGTGGATTCCCCTGGAGTATACCCTGAATTTGACCTATGGCGAGGAGAATGCCGCATTCTCTTCCTATACACGCGAGCTGCGTGCAGTACTTGCCGCACAAACCAAGCAAAAAATTCAAGATTCGGAGGAAATGGATCATGCACAGAACGGTTGACTTTTCGCATACGCGCATCACGGGCGGTTTTTGGAAGCAAAAGCAGGCGCTTGTGCGCCGCGTGACCACGAGGGCGGTGTACGATCGCTTTTACGATACCGGCAGAATTGATGCGTTCCGATTTGATTGGAAAGAGGGCATGCCCAATAAGCCTCACTTTTTCTGGGATAGTGACGTGGCAAAGTGGATGGAGGGCGCGGCGTATCAGCTTGCCGTCAAGCCTGACGAGCGTCTTGAAAAAAAGATCGACGCGCTTGTGGCAGAAATTGAGAAGAACCAGCAGCCCGACGGCTATTTCAATATTTTCTTTACCGTCATTGACCCCGCTCACCGCTTTTCCAACAGGGATTGGCACGAGCTTTACTGCGCAGGACACCTCATGGAGGCGGCGGTTGCGTACTATCAGGCAACCGGCAAGCGCACCTTCCTTGATTGCATGTGCCGCTATGCGGACTACATAGAAAAGAGATTCGTCACGGACGCAGACACGCCGTTTGCGACGCCGGGACACGAGGAGATCGAGCTGGCGCTGGTGAGATTGTACGAGTGCACGGGCGAGGTGCGTTACCTGAATCTTGCCAAGCACTTTGTCGATACGCGCGGACATGACCAAATTCACATCCCCGATTGGATGGACCCCAGCTATTCGCAAAGCCACCTGCCCGTCAGAGAGCAAAAAACCGCCGAGGGACACGCGGTGCGCGCGATGTACTTGTATTGCGGCATGGCTGACGTGGCGTTGTACACGGGTGACGCGGAGCTGCAGGCAGCTTGCGAGGCGCTGTTTGACAACGTGGCAAACCGTCGCATGTATATCACAGGCGGCATCGGCTCGAGCGGTGCGGGCGAGGCGTTTACGGTAGATTACGATCTGCCTAACCTGATCTCGTACACCGAATCCTGCGCAGCACTTGCGCTTGCGCTGTTTGCCAACAGAATGCTGCGCTTTGGCGCGGATTCCAAGTATTCCGACGTAGTCGAGCGCGTCATTTATAACGGTTTTTTGTCCGCACTTTCCTTGGACGGCAAGAGCTTTTTCTACCAAAACCCGTTGGAGATCATGCCGCGCATGCACAAGCGTGACGTCAGCGTGTCGCACAGAAGCGTCAATTTGCCGCCCATGCAGCGCAGCGAGGTGTTTGCATGCTCCTGCTGCCCGCCCAATATCGTGCGCTTTATCCCCTCGATCGCGAATATGCTGTACTCGGATGACGGCGAGGTGATCTACGTGCACCAGTTTATGCAGAGCATGACGACCATTGAGCGCGACGGCAAGATGCTGGTGCTGGAGCAGGACACCAAATATCCCGAGAACGGCAAGGTCAAGATCCGCTTGTCTGGTGGTGACTCTCGCATTGCGGTGCGCATCCCCGGCTGGTTTGACGGCTACAAGGGCAAGACCGAAAAGGGATATGCGTATTTTGACTTAAAGGACGGCGAGGAATTGACCTTTGATTTTACCATGAAGCCCACGTTTATCGAGGCGCGCCCCGAGGTGGTCTTTGACGCGGGCAGATATGCCGTGCAAAGAGGCCCCGTGATCTATTGCATGGAGGGCGCGGATAACGGCGCGCTTTTGCGTGACGTTTGCCTGGATAGCCGCGCACGCTTCAGATACGGCAAGCATAAAGAGCTGGGCGTGCCGCAGCTGACGGTGCGCGCATGGCGTACCGTGCGAGAGCCGAATGCGCCGCTGTATCGCCAAAAAACACAGAATAAAGAGAAGGTTGACGCTGTGCTGATCCCTTATTACGCTTTTGCCAATCGCGGCGAGAGCGAAATGCAGGTATGGCATTTTGTCAAGTAAGGTGTATGAAAGAGTTTTCCCATCAGAATTACGATCAAGAAAGAGCCTTTTACGGCGAAAAAGAGATTTTTGTGCACGATTGCCGCTTTGCAGGCCCTGCGGACGGCGAGAGTGCGTTTAAGGAGTGCGAAAGCGTGCGCGTGGAGAAGTGCGAGTTTGATCTGCGCTATCCCTTCTGGCACGTGCATGGGCTGGAGATAGGCGAGTGCGAATTAAAGGAGACCTGCCGCGCCGCACTTTGGTATTCGGACGGTATCAGCGTCACCAACGCCGCGCTGCACGGCATCAAGGCGTTGCGCGAGTGCCGTGACGTACATATTTCGGACTCCACCATCCGCTCTGCCGAGTTTGGCTGGATGAGCGAGGGGGTCGCGGTGAAAAACGTGACTGCCGAGGGCGAGTATTTTATGTTCCGCGGCGAGGAGCTGCGCTTTGAGAACGTGACCTTTAAGGGCAAGTATTCGTTCCAGTACGTCAAAAATGCGGTGTTTGAGAGCTGCGACCTTGACACCAAGGACGCGTTCTGGCATGCAGAGAACGTGGTGGTGCGCAACTGCCGCGTCAAGGGTGAGTATCTTGCTTGGTATGCCAAGAATATCACTTTTGAAAACTGCACGATCATCGGTACGCAGCCGCTGTGCTATTGCGAGAACTTAAAGCTGATCAACTGCGAGATGCACGAATGTGACCTCGCCTTTGAGCGCAGCGAGGTGGAGGCAGAGGTAACCACGCCTGTGCTCAGCATCAAAAATCCGCTGCGCGGTAAGATTACCGTGCCTGCCGTTGGCGAGATCATTCGCGATCTGGACGGTGCTTGCGGAGAAATTATCGTGGGATAATGCATATAGGGGTGATCGACTCGATCACCCCTATCCGTTTTTTCAGCAGGTCGTGCACCGCTCGCAATCATCCTCCGCAGCGTCCGCACCCGAAAGCAGCTGCAAAGCCGAGCCGAAATTGTAGATTCCGCGGCTGACCGTACGGATGTTGTTGCGCAGCTTGTTGGTTTGTCTGCGCACGGTCAAGCCTGCCGCCACAGCCAAAACGCCCACCAAAGCAAGCCCACCGATTGCCAAAAGCAGCATTCTTTTGTCCATCATATCGCATCCCCCTCTCTTTTGATAGTATTTTGTACGCGTTCGGGGGCTTTTATGCAAAAAAATACAAAAAAGCTTCCCTCTTTAAGCCGGCAAAGGGAGTTGGATGCGCGCTGCAAAGCCCCCCTCTTTGAGGTAGCGAAGCGGCGCGAGGAGATTGGGAAAGTATTGTTTTTTCCATATAACGAGTCCTTACCTCTCAGGCGACCCCTTCCACCACTTCGTGGTCCCCCTTCCCCAAAGGGGACGGCTTTTGAAGTTGCCCATAACGGACAACCTCACAAGACGGATGCGCGAAACAAAGCCCCCCTCTCCGAGGGGGGAGGACCGCAGCCGCGCGTGAAACGCAGTAGAAGCGCGGCGGTAAGCGGTGGGGGGAGTCGGACGTGCGCTTGGGTGTAGACCGCATTTACTCAAACTACTTATTGGTTAGTTTGAGTTCCCAATGTCTATACCCGAACGGGCAACCGACTCCCACCACCACTTCGTGGTCCCCCTCCCTCA
>JAZRDG010000066.1:0-2824 GCA_045660125.1 Eubacteriales bacterium
GTACACACGTGTCCTGCAAGAAAGTCCCTTGCAGACGCACCGTGATCTGGCGCAAAAGGCGATTGAGAATTTACAGCAGGGCTTACCGTACGGGTATGGCAATCCCGAGCTTTTGCCCGAGCAGGGATACGTGCTGACAAAATCTGCAGCATTCAAGCGTGCCCGTCGACGCGGGTGCGCGCTGGGTGTTGTCATGGCGATTTTGTGGCTTTGTTCGCTTTTGCCTACCGCGTTAGGGGGCGGTGCAGGATTTGACCGTCTTGAAAGAGATCTTGAGTCTCACTGTAAAAGAATGAACGTGCTTGCGGCTGTGCAGTTACAGTCCAAGGAGGGGCAAGAGGACTACGTGTACGTAGGCGTAGAGGGCAAAGAGGTAGTGCTTGGTATTTACCGCCCCACCGATAACGATTATTTCTATTTCGTGCGTTACGATTCTATCCCCAAGTCGCAGTTGCTTGGCGACTCGCCCGAGATCGAGGAGGTGTATTGCTGCGATCTGGAGCGCGAATATATCATCAAAGGCAGGTTTTATGCGGATGTGCAAGATATTCCCGAGGAATGCACCTATACCGCATTTCGGGTGCGTGGCACCGAGCGTTATTTTGCCGTAATTGGCAAGGCTGCGTTTTATCCCGTTTATGACGGTGCGAATTTGGTTGACATTGTGGTCGTTGACACGACAGAGTCCGAGGTGCGCATCGAGACCTCTTACGGGCAAGGCGAAAGTACAAGGATATATCTGCGCGAGCTGGAGACCGTTTCTCTGCAAACGCTGACCGATGTTTCGGTCACGCTTGAGCAAAAGGAGTTTGTGAGCATCAACGGGCAGTACACGTACCGAGGCTGTTTTTACCGTTCGGCAACGGACATTCCCACCGATGCCTATGCGAGTTATCCCATTTTGGTCGGAGATCAGACCTACTATTATGTAATTTTGAGCATTGAACAAAACTAAGAGAGGAAGAAACCATGTTATCCTTTGAATGTGATTATAACGTAGGCGCGCATCCGCTGATCTTGCAGCGTCTGATCGAAACCAATTTTGATACTCAGCCGGGGTATGGCGAGGACGCGTACACCGCGTCTGCAAAGCAAAAGATCAAGGCGGCTTGCGGCAGAGAAAATCTGGACGTGCATTTCCTTGCAGGCGGCACGCAGACCAACAAAATCGTCATTGATTCCATGCTGCATCCCGTTGAGGGCGTGATCGCTGCCACCACGGGGCACGTTGCTGCGCACGAGGCAGGCGCGATCGAGGCGTCGGGGCACAAGGTGTTGACCGTGCCCGGACACGAGGGCAAGGTGCATGCAGATGAGGTCGAGGCGCTGATCAAAGGCTTTTATGCCGATGCAAGCTATACGCATATGGTATTCCCGGGCATGGTGTATATCTCTCATCCCACCGAGTACGGCACGCTTTACACAAAGGACGAGCTGACCGCCATTTCTGAGGTCTGCCGTGCGTACAAGATCCCGCTGTTTTTGGACGGCGCGCGCCTTGGCTACGGACTGATGAGCGAGGGAACCGACGTGACGCTTGGTGACCTTTGCGACCTTTGCGACGTGTTTTACATAGGCGGCACCAAGGTAGGCGCGCTTTGCGGCGAGGCTGTGGTGTTTACGCACAATAATACCCCCGCGCATTTCTTCACGTTTATCAAGCAAAACGGCGCGCTGCTGGCAAAGGGCAGATTGATCGGCGTGCAGTTTGACGTGCTGTTTACCGATAATCTGTATTTCAAGCTTGGCAAAAACGCCATCGATATGGCAATGGAGCTGCGCCGCATCTGCGCAGAAAAGGGATACAAGACCTATCTGGATTCTCCCACAAATCAGCAGTTCTTTATCATGGATAACGAAAAGTGCGAAAGTCTTTCGGCGCACGTGCGCTTTTCCGAATGGGAAAGACCCGACGCGCATCATACCGTGATCCGCTTGGCTACCAGCTGGGCAACCACCAAGGAGGATCTTGCAGCTTTGGCTGAGGTGCTGTGATGCAGGTCAAGTGTAATCCGCTGGGAAAGCTTTTACAAAAAAAGTTTTTAGTGGTTCCCATCGCGCTTGTTCCGATCTTTTGCTTGCTCTGTATCGGCCCGATTGTAAGCGGCACGTATTTCGCAATCCCGATAATAGCCATCTTTTTGCTTATGTTTGTTGCGGTTTTGTTGCTTAGCGGTGCCGGATCGTTTGAGCTGACGGACGGAAAGCTGCGCTATGAAACTGCTTTTACGCTCGAGCGATGGGCAGGTGAGAAGAACGGAAAGACGGTACGTGCTACGCTGACGGTGGCGAATTTGCAAAGGGTGGAGCTGTACCAGAATGCGCTTGAGAAAAAGTTCAACGTGGGAAGAGCGGTCTTTATTGGTAAGGCTGATCCGTCTTTTTTAGAGGAACAGGACGTTTTGGCGGAGTATGCCGAGAAAGGGTATGACGTCAATTGGGTCAAGCTTCCCGCCAAGCATGAATTTAGCGGCGTGACCGATTTTGAGCGTTTTCGCACCGAGGTCAACAGCCAAGTGCAGAACGCCGCGATCCTGTACAACCATAGTTTTGAGGTGAAATGATGCAAGTAAAATTAAATTCACTCTGGAATATATGCGATAAAAGCGCTTGGGTGTTTCCCATTGTTTCTGTTGTGTTCTTGTGCCTGATTTTGTTTATCGAGGTCTGGAGTGTAGCAATCTCCATGGTAGTGTTTTTGAGTATAGCGAATGTGGTCGTGCTGTTTACCAACTATCCCCGCGCATTTGAGCTGTGGCAGGGGAGTTTGCAATACAATCGTGATTTCCACATGCGTCGCAGATTCGGTGGCAAAAACAGAAAG
>JAZRDG010000067.1:0-7581 GCA_045660125.1 Eubacteriales bacterium
ACCACGTAGTCAAGCGCGGGCTCGCAAGCGGCAAGAATGTTGCCGATCTTGATCTCGTCCAGCGTCATACCGACTGCGATCTTGGCGGTTACGCGTGCGATGGGGTAGCCGCTTGCCTTGGATGCAAGTGCGGAGGAACGGGAAACGCGGGGGTTGACCTCGATAAGGTAGTAGCTGAAGGAGTGGGGGTCAAGTGCAAACTGTACGTTGCAGCCGCCCTCAATGCCCAGTGCGCGAATGATCTTGAGCGCGCTGTCACGCAGCATGTGAGATTCCTTGTTGGTCAGCGTCTGGCAGGGGCAAACGACGATCGAGTCGCCCGTGTGAATGCCGACGGGGTCAACGTTTTCCATGTTACAAATGGCAATGGCGGTGTCGTTTGCATCGCGCATAACCTCGTATTCAATTTCCTTGTAGCCCTTGATGCTCTTTTCAACCAGTACCTGATGTACGGGGGAGAGCTGCAGAGCGTTTTTCATAATATCAACGAATTCCTGCTCGTTGTCGGCAAAGCCGCCGCCGGTGCCGCCCAGCGTGAATGCGGGACGAAGAACGACAGGGTAACCGATCTCCTTGGCAGCCGCAAGACCCTCTTCCATGGTGTTTGCGATCAGGGAGGGGAGCACGGGCTCGCCCAGATCCTCGCAAAGCTGCTTGAACAGCTCTCTGTCCTCGGCTCTCTCAATGCTTGCGCCGCAAGTGCCCAGCAGCTCGCATTCGCACTCACGCAGAATGCCCTTCTTTTCCAGCTGCATAGCAAGGTTCAGACCTGTCTGACCGCCGATACCGGGTACGATCGCGTCGGGACGCTCGTGACGGATGACACGCGCAACGTATTCCAGCGTCAGGGGCTCCATGTATACCTTGTCGGCAATGGTGGTGTCGGTCATAATGGTTGCGGGGTTGGAGTTGCACAGGATAACCTCGTATCCCTCTTCCTTGAGTGCAAGGCAAGCCTGCGTGCCTGCGTAGTCAAACTCGGCTGCCTGGCCGATGACGATCGGGCCGGAGCCAATGACAAGTACCTTCTTTATGTCTGTTCTCTTAGGCATATCAGTTATCCTCCTTCATCATAGCAATGAAACGGTCAAAGAGTGCGTAGTTGTCCTGCGGACCGGGTGCGCTTTCGGGCGAGAATTGAACGCCGATCACGCAGCTTTGCGCGTCGATGACGCCCTCGACCGTCAAGTCGGTCACGTTTTCGTACAGAACGGTCAAGCCGGTGCCCTCAAGGCTTTCGCGGTTGACAATGTATGCGTGGTTCTGCGAGGTGCTGGTGATCTTACCGTTCTCGCAGCAACGAACGGGATAGCCGCCGCGGTGTCCGTGGGGCAGGGTGCTGACGGTTGCGCCCTTGGCAAGGCAGAGGATCTGGCAGCCAAGACCGATACCGAACATGGGGTACTTGCCCCAAAGAGCCTTTACGGTGTCGATCACGCAGGTTGCGTGCTCGGGGCAGCCGGGGCCGCTGGAGATGATCACGCCGTCGGGCTTGAGTGCCTCGATCTGTGCGGGAGTCGTGTCGTAGGGAACTACCGTGACGTTGCAGCCCTTGCTTGTCAGGGTGCGCACGATGTTGGTCTTCATGCCGCAGTCAATGGCAACGACGTTGTGCTTTGCGTTAGCGGTTCTGGTGTACCAGCGCTTCTTGCTGCTCACGCGGGAAACTGCATCGGTGGGCTCGGGGGTCACGCGAATCATTGCCAGAGCGGATGCGGTGGTGGTGTAGGTGCTGGTCAGAATACCGCGCATGCTGCTGCCGTGGTCGCGCAGCTTTCTTGTCAGCATTCTGGTGTCAATGCCCCAGATGCCGGGAATGTGATGCTCGCACATGACCTCTTCCAGGGTCTTGGTGTAGCGGAAGTTGGAGGGCTGGTCGTTGTACTCACGCACGATCAGACCGCCGATAGAAAGGGATTTGGACTCGTAGTCCTCCTCGGTCATGCCGTAGTTGCCGATCAGCGTGTAGGTCATCACTACGAATTGGTCAGTGTAAGCGGGGTCGGAAACGATTTCCTGATATCCCACCATCGAGGTGTTGAATACTACCGTGCAAACGCGGTCGCGAATGCCTGCATCGCCAAAGCTGTAGCCGGGGAACTCGCTGCCGTCTTCCAATACGAGTTTGATGTTCATTTGATTTTCCATACGATTTTACCTCCGTGAATTGTTGTTATGCAAGTACCAAGCAGCTCGTGTCCTGCAAAGGGAGTGGCTCTGCCCTTGGTAACGAATGTGTCGGGATCAACGGCGTATGCGTCGTCGCATTGCCAGATTGTATAGGATTGCTCGCCCTGCCCTATGCCGAAGCGGTCACGGGGAGCTCGGGTCAGCATCTCAATGATGCGTTCAAGGCTGACCTTGCCTGTTTTGACTAAGTAGGTGTACAGCACGGGGAAGGCGGTTTCCAGTCCCACCACGCCCATCGCGCTCTTTTCAAGTCCGCGGGATTTTTCTTCCCACGAGTGCGGCGCGTGGTCGGTCGCGATCATGTCGATCGTGCCGTCAAGCACGCCCTCGATCAGCGCGTCTCTGTCGGCTGCCGAGCGAAGCGGGGGATTCATCTTGAATCTGCCGTGCTCCTCAAGGTCTGCATCGCAAAGCGTCAAGTAGTGCGGGCCTGTCTCGCAGGTCACGTCCACGCCGCGCGCCTTGGCCTCGCGGATCAGCTGCACGCTCTCCTTGGTCGAAATGTGGCAGACGTGGTAAGCGCAGCCGATCTTCTCGGCAAGCGCAAGGTCGCGTTTGATCGGGCCCCATTCGCTCTCGGAGCAAATGCCGCGGTGTCCGTGTGCCGCTGCGTACTCGCCGTCGTGAATGTAGCCGCCGCGCAAAAGAGAATTGTCCTCGCAGTGCGCCACAACCACCTTGCCAAGTGCCTTGGCGCGCTTCATCAGCTGCTCCATCATTTCGGTGCTTTGCACGCCGCGTCCGTCGTCCGAGTAGGCAATTGCGTAGGGCGCCATGCCTTCAAGGTCGGCAGCAACCTCGCCAAGCTGTCCCACCGTCAACGCCCCCAAGGGGTAAACGTCGATCAGCGCGTCGCGCTCAATGATCGCCAGCTGCTCGCCCAGGTGCTCAACGCTGTCGGGAACGGGGTTTAGGTTGGGCATACTGCACACAGCCGTGTAGCCGCCGCGTGCCGCCGCAGCCGTGCCTGTGGCAATGGTTTCTTTATAAGAAAAGCCCGGCTCTCGCAGATGTACATGGACATCACAAAAACCGGGAAAAATATAACAATTATGGAAAACAGTGTCAGCAGCATCGATGGCGATGCTGTTAGCAGCAAAGAAAGACAAAGCACCATCCGCAAGGACAGCATCCTTGTGAATGAGGCGGCCGTTATCAAACATGCAAGCGTTTGTAAACAGTGTCATGTGCGTCAGTTCCTTTCTGTGTGGGGTCAAAGCGTTTAAAAAGCAAAAATAGCCGTGCCGAAAGCAGAATGCTATGGCGCGACCACAGAAAGCGAACCCCATACGCGCGGGTTCACCCAAGTATTGTCTGCGCCGACCGACTGCCTCGGACAGAATTTGTCTTGTGAAAACGCAGGAGAGCAGCACCGCGACTCTTTCGCCAAACTGCCCGAAAGACTCTGCCGCAAGCCCTATTTTCACATCTATCATATTATATCACACTTCAAAAAAATAGTCAAGGCTTTGATGCACAAAAACCTTGACTATCTTTGATGTCATTTTACGAAAAGAATTGTGAAAAGCGACAATGCCGCCGCGTTATATCGAATAGAGAAGGACCAAGGCGACGATGGCGAACATCGCAAGTCCCAGGCACACAAACCCGAATATGAGATTCTTACGGTCTATGGCAGGCGGCGCTTCTTCCTGCTCGATCAGATGATCCCACGGATTTCGCGAGCGGTTGTTGCGATGCTTGGCTCTCATGTCCTTGCGGTCATTTGCCATAGAGCAGAATAACAGGCAATACACAGCAGCACCCAGCAATACCACAATGGCGGTTGTCAAAAAAATCTCGATAAATATAGAATCCATCAGCCAGGATACGCTGTTTTGCAACGTGATCATAGTCAGCCTCCTTTATGTGTAGTTCTGTTGTTTCGCGGCATTTTCGTTATTCCTGCTCCAACAGGGCTGCAACATCGTTGTAGCCTCTTTCCACCGCGTAATCGTAGGCGGTCTTGCCGTCCTCGTCCGTAGCAGTTGCGTCTGCACCGTGCGCAAGCAGTTGCTCTACGATTTGCTTGGTGATCTGCTCGTCCTGCGAGTCAACCTCATAGCAGACTGCCGAGATCAGGGGAGTTTTTTGCTTATACCCGCGTGCATTTACATCAAGCCCGTAATGCTCGATCAGAACAGACACCAATTCGGGATGTGATCCTCGTACGACATCGTGCATAACGGTATTCCCGTATTCGTTTGTAGGATTTGCGCCGTTATCAAGCAGCCAGAACATGATCTCTATCTCCTCATCCGAGAAGCTTGTTCCTATACTGTAAAGGGCGGTCCAAAACAGCGCCGAATAGTGACTTCCGTAACCGTCAATATCCGCGCCGTGCTCGTAAAGCATCTTCATAATGGTCAGCGACTCTTCGGGATGACGATTGCAACTGACAGCCGCTGCCTCCATAGGCGACCAACCGCCGTCCAGATAGAAATTTGGGTCGGCACCGTTGTCCAAAAGCACCTCCACTGCCTGTATGTGACCGGCTTGACACGCCTCCACCAAGGGAATGTCAATGTCTGCCTCGATCATACTCAGTAAGGGGCGAACAAACAGGGGAGCGGTGGTTGCATTTGCAATATCGGTGTCGATATCTTGACCCGCTTGTATCTGACCGCAAAGCGCGGTAACCTCCATGTAGGAGTAGATCTTGACCGCGGCAAAGACGGTCAGCGACACTGCAAGCAGCAGCACGATCGCAACAAGGGAGATCAGTACTGTGAGTATTCTTTTGCCCTTTTGTGAAATAGCCATATGAAATTCTCCTTTCAAAATGCGTCCGTCACCTATATAGATGTAATTTTTGAGAAAAAGTACACGTTTTTTGAAAAATATTTTTCACATATTCATTATAACACAGATCGGCACGAAAAGATATTAAGAATTATTAAATCGAATGCGCAGGCGCTCATCAGAAAAGGCGCGCGATGACAAAGGTGACCAAGAGATAGAAAAGCGATACGCCAATGCCGCATAAAACGCTCAGACAAGCGCGGCTTACGCGCGAAAGGCGCGGCGATTTGAACACAAACTTATGGAAACCTTTTGCAGAGAAAATGAAAACACAAACGTTGACAATGATATTGCATGCGATCCAAACGGGAAGATCGGATATCGCGTTGCCGTCCTGCGAAAGCATTGCGAGAATGCCGACGCCCCAATGTATCAGCACGTATTTGAAAAATACCGAAAAAATTCCATGTGTCGTTTTTTTGTGTTTTCGATTATTTGAAATTATACCAATCCAAGGCTTTGATAAAGCATAGCGATCAGAACCGAGAGCACCAGCGCACTTACGGTACTGATGGCGCAAATTCCAAGGCAAACCAAGATCTTTTTACGCATGGTTTTGCAGCTGATGGATACGAACGTGCTCAGCATGCCTAAGCCGCCCGCAATCGCGCCTCCGATTGCGCCTTGGATAAAGATGAAAAAGATCATAGCAGGGATTACGCCAAACACAATGTCATACCACTTTGCCGCGGGGGACATTTGAATGATCTCGGATTTTACGACAAGGCAGAACCCCTTGAACACGTTGCCGCTGACGGTGACGTTGATGGGTGCACCGCTTTCGGGATCGATGTATTCGAAGGTAACTTTGCCTGTTTTCTTGAGCTCCACGCCGTCAAAGCTCAGCGTGAATTTGCCGGACAAATCTCCTTGCGTCAAGCAAACGGTTTTGTAAATGGGATGCTCTTTGGTCAGTTTCATGGTCGTATGTCCTCCCTTATGTAAATTGATCTGCCTTTGTTTTGAAAATCGGTTATTGCTCTCTGAACGTGACCTCGCCGGTTGCAGCGTTCATTTCTTCCACGATTGCCACGGAATAGAGGTTGTAGCCAAGGTTGCGGATCACTCTGCCGCCGTGCTGGAAGCCCTTTTCGATCGCAATGCCAATGCCCTCAACGCTTGCGCAGGCAGACTCGGTGATCGAGATCAAGCCCTGCAGCGCGCAGCCGTTGGCAAGGAAGTCGTCAATGATCAGCACGCGGTCGCCAGGGCGCAGAAATCTCTTGGAAACAATGACGTTGTTCTTGTTCTTGTGGGTAAAGCTTTCCACCTCGGCTACGTACATGTCGCCGTCGATGTTAATGCTCTTGGATTTCTTGGCAAACACCACGGGCACGTTGAAATAACGCGCAGCGGAGCACGCAATGGCAATGCCGGATGCCTCAATGGTCAGAATTTTGGTGATACCCTTGTCCCCAAAGCGGTCGTAGAATGCCTTGCCCAGCTGATCCAGCAGGGTGACGTCCATCTGGTGATTGAGAAAGCTGTCAACCTTAAGTACGTTGCCTTCCTTTACAACGCCGTCCTTGACAATGCGCTCTTCCAAAAAATTCATAATGCCCTCCAAATAGAGTAATTTTAGCATTATTATATACCAAAATCCGCGCTTTGTCAATTGTGTTTGCGGATTTTAAAGGGTGGGCAATTTGCAAATTGCCCCCATAGTAATTATTGCACAAAATACTCCTTGATCTCCTCAAAGGAATCTCCGTAGCTCAAAATGCAGCTTCCGTCTGCAAATCCTACGAAATGGATGCCGACTCTGGCATCGGCAAAGTCTGCCACGCGTCCCAAGCGTTTGTACTCTTTGTACGTGCTTTTGGGAGAGCTTCCGCGCACAAACGCATACGTGCGATCCTGCTCGGGAGAGATGATTACGTATGAGGTGAATTCTTCATCGGACGAAACGAATACCGTTTCATAGAATTTGTATCCGTCCGCTTCCATGGCAGCTTTGACTGCGTCGATATCCACGCCCTCTGCCTCCTTGCACATCTCGTAGGAGTTATCCAAAGATATCTCCAAGGGCTGTACGGTACCAAGACCAAGCAGCTCAAGCAGATCCACGTGGGCATTCCCCAATGACATGATCGAGCAATCCGAAATGCGCAGGTAGCTCTCAAAAAAATGTCGGCTGATCGCAAAGCCTGCCACAAGCGAATTGTTTGCCCACATTTGATCGTAGTGCTTGGCAGCAGCCTCGGTGCTGACGTGCTCGTTAATGGATAGCACCTTGGACTGCCCGGAGGTAGGATTGGTCAACATGTAATGGTAGATATTGTAATGCTCTTCCTCATTCCGGTCGGTGCTTTTCAGCTCCCAACCCGCCTGCTCAAGGGCATTGCGAATCGTCGAGCAGTTGATGTTCTCCTCGTTTCGGTTGAAATAGCAGGGATATAGGGTCACGGTTTCCACCGCTTGCTACGTGCAGCCTGCAAACGCGGACAGCAGCGTCATGCAAAGCAGAAAGGCGGTGATGAACGTCAAATAACTTGATTTTTTCATGTTCTTGTTCTTTCGTGTAAAATGCGTATGATCAATGTTTATCTGTAATTCTGCTTGATGTACTCGCGCAGCGCACTGCAATTC
>JAZRDG010000068.1:0-35813 GCA_045660125.1 Eubacteriales bacterium
CAGTGCTCGTCATGATCGTGGTGATGATGCTCATGCTCGTGATCGTGGCAGCCGCACTCGCAGTGCTCGTCATGATCGTGGTGATGCTCGTGCTCGTGATCGTGGCAGCCGCATTCGCAGTGCTCGTCATGATCGTGGTGATGATGCTCATGCTCGTGATCGTGGCAGCCGCACTCGCAGTGCTCGTCATGATCGTGGTGATGATGCTCGTGCTCGTGATCGTGACAGCCGCACTCGCAGTGCTCGTCATGATCGTGATGGTGATGCTCATGATGGTGATGATGGTGCGCATGCTCCAATCTTTCCAGCTCAGCCTGCAGCGTGTCCTTACGCTCCATAGCCTCCAGCAGCTGTACAGCACTCAAATCATCCCAATCGGTGGTTACGATGGTTGCAGTTGCATTATGCTCACGCAGCATTGCCACGCACTCTGCAATCTTTTTCTCGCTTGCAGTACCGGTGTGCGAAAGCACGATGCAGCCTGCATTTGCAACCTGATCGTTGAAAAACTCACCGAAATTCTTCATATACATGCGGCACTTGCCTGCATCAACCACGGTAGTAAACGCATTGAGCTCCGCACCCTCTACGTGCAGCTCACGCACTGCTCTGATTACGTCAGACAGCTTGCCCACGCCGGAAGGCTCGATCAGAATTCTATCGGGAGCATACTGCTCCAGCACCTGCGTCAGCGCCTTGCCGAAGTCACCCACCAGCGAACAGCAGATGCATCCCGAGTTCATTTCGTTGATCTGAATGCCCGCCTCTGCGAGGAATCCGCCGTCAATGCCAATCTCGCCAAATTCGTTTTCAATCAGTACCAGCTTTTCGCCCTTGTAAGCCTGCTCGATCATTTTCTTGATCAGCGTAGTCTTACCTGCGCCCAAAAAGCCGGAAAAAATATCAATCTTGGTCATATGTGTTCCTTTTTAATCCTTTTTCTTAGTGCCTCTGTACACGTAGTTGAGTCTGCCCAGAGGTGCGGCATCGCCCTTATCATAGAAGTCCTCGATGCTTGTCAGCTCCTCGGTGCTGTCCGCAACCTTGAACCAAACCGTAAAGTCATCGGAATCAAGTCCGATCACGCCGCGAGGTGCGATCAGAAGCAGCATATTCCCCTGGCAACGGTATACGATATCACCAAAGTCTGCTGCGCGCAAGCCGTCCACGATCACGCCAACGGTACTGGTGTGATCGTCCACGGGCTTGTTGTTGAGCACGTACTGGTATTCCTTGCCGCCGTCCGTATTGAGATACAGCTTCAGCCAAGTACCCGTGCCGTCGTAAGGCTTGATCTCTTGCTTGGTGGTAATGCCAAAGTAAATGAAATCATCGTCATGGCTGACGGTCACGCCAGTAATGGCATTGCGCTGGGTACGGTTTTCATATACCGTGCCCGAGCCCTCTGCGCATCTTGCGAAATCACCGTCCGAAAAGTTATGGTACTCAGCCCAGATCTCCTCTGCCTCGTCCTGCTCGGTGTCATTGTGATAATCCACGGGAGCAAGCTCTTCAAAGCTGTCATATTCGTCTACGCCCTTATACTTTCGGACGTAAGACACCAGCTGCATGAAATAGTTGTCAAAATAGCCGCCGCGCATCATTTCAATATCACGGCTGTACTCATAGTTTGCGCAATCCACGAACATGATGGGTCTGTGGGGGAATCCCTGCCATCTGCCTGCGATCCATTCGTTCCAGCCCGTGACAAGCACGATGGGCGGATCGGTCTCAATAGCGCGATCAAACTGCTCTGCAAAGTTATAGCCGTGCAGATACGCATCGGGATCGGGATCGTTATGCATATCGTGGAAGCCGCGACCGTTGTTATCGGTCTCACCGTACATCACGGAGTCGCCGAATCGAAGCTGCGGATGCTGCGCAACAGACACGTTGATGACCTCGTCCTCGCCCTTGAGATTTGCAAACACGCGCTGCGGACGGGTAAAGTCCATCCAGGGCCAGCCGCCAAGCTTATCGGGCTCATTAGGCCACTGCGACATTTTGATATTGAAGAACTCTCTGCATTCTGCAGAGCACTCCTCTTCTACAGCGATGATAACAGGCTTACCTTCAAAGTAGAACCAAGTATCGGGGCAATATTTTGCAGCATAGATCTTGTCATAGATCTCCTGTACCGTCTTGCCCGAGTGGGTATTGGTATAGAACATTACCTTGGGAATCTTCCAGCCGTCCTTGGCGTACTCATCAAGCACGCGCATGACCAGCTTGACGTTATGCTCGTAAATGCAAGCGTTGGTGGTATCAAAGAACAAAAAGTCAATGTCCGCCTGGATCAGGAGCTTCATGTGGCGACGTACAACCCATTCGTCATTCGAATAGTAGTAACCGAAGAAGGGCTCGCCCCAATGGTGATACGTACCGATCTTGCCCCAATAGTCAGCCTCGGGGTGCTCACCGGCATCAGGATGCTCTGCTGTGATCTTGGATACGTCGTAGGGCTTGTGCTTGCCGTGCTCACCCAGCCACAGGAAATAAAACATACCTACAAGGCGGTTTTGTCTGCGAGCGGGGGCAGCGGAACGGTCGGCGGTGGTTCTGCCGAGCGCGTCAGTTGCCATCAAGGGGCCGTTGGCGTAATTCTTGTACTGTTCCATGATAACGCTCCTTTGCTATTTATGAAATGTGATTATTCAACGTACGAGGTAACGATAATGTCTGCGCCCGTATCAAGCAGATTTGCAATGACAACGTCACCCTGCTTTACGTTTGCGGGGGCGATGCATGCATTGATGACTGCCATGCAGTCAAACAGCAGCTCCTTGGGAACAGCCTTGTTGGATTTTACGGCGACCACTTCACCGTTCTCGGTCATAACAGTGGTAGTTAAGGTTCTCGTGGGGCAGGTGCATTCCGCTACGGCATAATCAACGCCGCGCTTGCAGGCATTACCCGAAACACCCAGTACCTTTTTATCCTCAAGCTCTACCTTGAGCGTGCATCCGCGGGGGCAGATGATACAAGTCATTTCTCTTTGCTGTGCCATGGTCAATCCTCCAATCCGATCGTAATAGTGCCCTGTCCAAGCTCGGCAAGCAGGTCTGCGGTCAGCTTGACCGTTTCCATCTCACCGGGAGCGAGCTTGATCTTTTTCTTATTCGAAATCACGCGATCACCGCACTTGACAACCACGCGCTTATCACGGAATACGTCGGAAACGCGGAAATATACCACGGTATCCTGTGCACTTGTGATCTTCTGGGGCACGGTATAGCGTACACCGGAGATAGGCTGTACGGTAATATCCACGTGCGCTGCATCCTTACCTGCCAGATAATCCGCAGCTGCGCAGCCCGCGATCTCTGCTTCGTCGGAAACGTAGTCCACAAGGTCATGCACGTGCAGCACGTTACCGCATGCAAACACACCGGGAATAGAGGTCTGTCTGCTCTGGTCGGTTACAGCACCGCCCGTAATTCTGTCCATGTCAATGCCTGCGCCCTTGGTCAGCTCGTTTTCGGGCAACAGACCGCAGGAAAGCAGCAGCGTGTCGCACGCGATGTACTGCTCGGTTTCCTTAATGGGATTGCGACGCTCGTCCACCTTTGCAATGGTCACACCCGTGACTCTGTCCTTACCGTGGATCTGCACGACAGTGTGAGAAAGCATCAGCGGGATGCCGAAATCGTTCAGGCACTGCTCGATATTACGTGCAAGACCGCCCGAATAAGGCATCAGCTCACAAACAGCCTTGACCTTTGCGCCCTCCAGCGTCATGCGGCGCGCCATGATCAGACCGATATCGCCCGAACCGAGGATGACGACCTCTTTACCGGGCATATAGCCCTTGATATTGACGTACTTCTGTGCAGTACCCGCGGTAAAGATACCCGAGGGACGTGCACCTGCGATATTGAGCGCACCCTTGGGACGCTCACGGCAACCCATGGCAAGAATGATGGCATCAGCCTTGATGTGCATAATGCCGTCGGTGGGATTGACCGCAGTGATCACCTTATCGGGGGTGATGCCCGTAACCATCGTGCCAACCTTATAAGGAATACCCAGCTCCTTGACCTGCTCTGCATAGCGTGCGGCATACTCGGGGCCTGTCAGCTCCTCGCCAAACTTATGAAGACCAAAGCCATTGTGAATGCACTGGCGCAAAATGCCGCCAAGGTGCGCCTCGCGCTCCAAAATCAAAAGATCGGTCACGCCTGCCTTGTATGCTGCAACCGCTGCGCTCATGCCTGCAGGGCCGCCGCCGACAATTACCAAAGATACCTTATGCATTGTTCTTTCCTCCCTTGGTTCTGCCGTAATTGATAATCGACTCGCCGCCCGACTTGGTGATCTGCTCATAAGGAACACCCAGCTCACGCGACAAAATTTCTACAATGATCGAGGAGCAGAAGCCGCCCTGGCATCTGCCCATACCGCTGCGCGTACGGCGCTTGACACCGTCCACGTCGCGCGCACCGGGATTGGTGCGAATGGCTGCTACGATCTCTCCCTCGCTTACACCCTCGCAGCGGCAAACCATATTGCCGTACGCAGGCTCTGCCTTGATGACCTCGTTCTTTTGCTCGTCGGTCATCTTGCCAAACTTGATGCTACCCTTTCTCACAGGCGTCCAATCCACCTTTTTCTCAAGAGGCATACCCTCTGCAGCAAGCATCTCTACGCAATATTCCGCAAGCGCGGGTGCGCTGGTAAGACCGGGGCTCTCAATACCGCCGAACGTGATAAATCCGGGAGCGGAAGCGTGGATCACAAAGTCACCCGTGCTGCCGACAGCACGCAAGCCGGTAAAGCTGGTAATGACAGCGCCGAACGGAATGTTCTGCACGTACTTCGCGCTCTGCTCGCGAATGCTTGCAATGCCTGCTGCCGTGGTGTCAAGATCCTCTTTATCGATCAGCTCCTCGGCGGTAGGACCAAGCATGACGTTACCGCCCGTGGTAGCGGTCACCAAAATGCCCTTACCCTTGGGGGTGGGAGTAGAAAACAGAGTAAAATTGGTCAGAGAAGGCGTATAAGCCTTGTCCAGCACCATATATTCACCGCGTCTGGGGTGAACGGTAAAGGACTCGTCGCCCACCATAGCGGCAATAGTATCGGAATAAAGACCTGCGCAGTTGACTACGTACTTGGCGTGCACGCTCTGCTCGCCTGCATACAGGGTGTAGCCACCGTCCACAGCTTCAATGCGATCCACCTCGAAATTGCGGATAAACTCGACGCCGTGATCCATTGCGTGACCAAGGCCTGCATCGCAAAGACCGAAGGGGCTGACGATCGCACCCGTGGGCGCGTAAAGCGCACAGGTGACAAGATCGGTCACGTGCGGCTCAAGCGCAAGCACGCCCTCGCGATCCAAAAGCTGCAGATCCTTCACGCCGTTCTTCACGCCGCGTTCGTAAAGCTCTGCAAGGGTAGCCTTGTCCTCGTCACTGTAGCCAAGAACCAGCGAGCCGTTGCGCACGTACTTGACGCCAAGATCAGCGCAGACCTGCTCCATCATTTCCGAGCCGCGTACGTTGAATCTTGCCTTCAATGTACCCGGCTTTGCATCAAAACCGGCGTGCACGATAGCACTGTTGGCACGGGATGCGCCCGTGCAAACGTCATTTGCGCGATCAAGCACGCAAACTTTTAAGTTGTAAGCGGACAAAGAACGCGCACAAAGTGCACCTACTACACCTGCTCCGACGATACATACGTCAAACATAAAAAACCTCCAAGTTTCCACAGTAATCCTATTATAAGTATTATAACACTTATCGCCTTTTCCGTCAAGAAAAATCCGCGTTTTTCTTGACAAAATTTCATGTGTATGATAGACTAAAATCAAACAAAACATACAAACAAGGAGGTATCTATGTCAAAGCATTTCAAGCTGCATTTGCCCGATGCGGGCAAGGACGTTTACATGCCCCGCGAAGGACAGACCTGGGGGTATCGTTACGGACCTTCGATCATGGTTGAGGGTGACGTTTGCCGCGCGTGGTTTGCTTCTCCCGGCGATTGCTTCGAGGCGGATTGGTTCACATACCGCAAGTCCTATGACAAGGGTGAATCCTGGACGGATGAGCGCGTTGTGCTGGTTCCCACCCCTGATTCAATGGACTGGTTCTCTGTTTGCGATCCTGCCGTTTTCAAGTACGGCAAGTACTACTACATCGGATATACCTCCACCATCTTTGCGGACGGTGGCGGCGTTTGCAACAACGGCTTTGTGGCACGCTCGGAAAATCCCGACGGTCCCTTCTTTAAGTGGACGGGTAACGGCTGGGGAGAATACAGAGACGGCTGCGCATGGATGGGCAAGCCTGCTCCCATTATCTACTACGACGAGGATTGGCGCGACTGGGGCGCGGGTGAATTTTCCTTTGTAGTCAAGGATGACGTTCTGTATATCTACTACACCTGGACATCCAAGAAGGCAGACGGCAAGCACTATTCTCAAACGCGCGTAGCAACCGCCGATATCACGCGTGAGGATTGGCCGAGCACCATTGTACAGCACGGCGTAGCTGCAGTGCGCAAAGGCGGAAGCAACGACTCCTACGACGTGGTATATTGCGAGGAGCTTGACAAGTTTATTGCCCTTTCTACCGATAAGCGCTTTTCGAAAGACAGCTTTTTGTCGGTTTCCGAGTCGGATGACGGCTTGCGCTTTACACGCGTCAACGATATCCGCACCAACACCTGCTTTATGCTGCATAACTGCGGCATTTCGGGCGATGCGCAGCATCATATCCGCATGGACGATACCCTGCTGCTTGGCTATGCCTACGGCAACCAATGGGGCAAGTGGGGCACGCGCATCCACCGCTATGCCTACTCGTTCATGGACGAGGAATACTATTCCGAGCTGGAGCTGCCCAATCTTGAGATGCATACCAAGCTTTGGCAGCGCGAGGACGTACTGCCGCCTATGATCCTGACTGCTGCCAAGCCGCACTATATCAGAATCAAGCCCGGCACCTCCGCACCGCTTGCTTTTGTTACCTACAACTCCTGCTATGAGCCTGAGGAGATCGATGCTTCCCTTTTGACCTTTGACAACTACGACGGTCAGATCGTGGAAATCAAGGACGGCAAGGTAATCGGCAAAAACGTAGGATATACGTATATCGATGCGCACCTTGGCAAGCTTTGCGGTACGGTGCTTGTATACGTAGACGCCCCCGATACCTGTTATGATATCGAGACGCGCACGGTAACCTCCTTTACACCGATGCTTGACACCTACGTCATTTCCCTTTCCGATGGCGTTGCCAAGCAGCTGCGCGGACTTGCTACGTGGTCGGACGGCAAGTGGTACGAAGTAAACGAGCCCGAGCAGGGTGTACGCTACCAAAACCACAATCCCGAGCTGATCTCGGTCAACGAACGCGGTGTCGTTGTGCCGATTGCAGGCACGGGTACTGCACGCGTCACGCTGCGCTGCGGCGATCATGCGTTTGACGTAAACGTGGTCGTCACCGAATAACCCGCATATATCAAAAAACCTTCGCACGATCATTTCGTGCGAAGGTTTTTTCAATTATTTTAACCACTCGGAAAGCAGCAAATTGGCAGTGATATGCATGCCGTCTGCAGACAGCGTGCACACGGTTACCATTTCCTCGGTTTCGGTGCTTGCTATATAGGTAGTCAGATCCTTTTGCTTGTTGTAAATGATGTTTATTCCGTCATAGCCGCAGAACGTCTCGTACTTGGTTTTCCCTGCGGATTTCTGCTCCACAAACCTATCGTACGAGATTTGCGCAGTCGAAATGCGATTGGTATTTGATGATTGGGTATCAATGAGATACGAGGTTTGATAGCCCATGTATCCCCAGGCAACAAGCACCGTGTGTCTGCCGTTACGGCTATCGGAAGGAGAACGCGTACCCATAGGCAGCAGCACGGTTTTGGCTTGCGTTGCATCATATATGCTGCGCAAATTTTCCCAATCGTGCGCATCGTTTGCCCCCGTAGTTAAGCCGTGGTGCGTCATCTGGAATGCGATTGCTGTAAAAGCCGTGCTTTCATAGGTCTTGCACGCTACGGCTGCCGCCTTTTCGCCTGCGTCACCCAAATGCAGCACGCGTGCACCGCCACAATCCGCAATAAAGATCAGGCTGGTATCGTTTTCATAATCAATTCCCTTCAGCATATCGGGCGTATACAGCATATCCAGCGTCAGGTTGCCAACGTAATATCGCAGCCCTGCGTGTGGCGTGACGTGGATCGCATCGGGATATCTCTGGCTCAGATAGTTGACAAAATACGGCACGTCAAGAGACGGGAGCACGCTCGGATCCATCGGCAAGGAATACATCAAATATTCCACGGTTGTACTATCCTTGTATGCTTCAGCAAAGCTATACAAAGCACCGAAATGATCTCCATGACCGTGCGAGAGAATCCAGGCGGCAATTTGGTATCGCCCTCTCGAATCCTTGGCAATATCCAAGGTTTCCAGCGTCTTGTATATCACGCTTTCGTTGCCGAAAATACCGCCGTCCAGAATGACCGCTCTGCCGTCCGAGAGCCGATACACGTAGCACATGCCAATAGCAGGATTATCGGTAGAGGCATTTCGCATCACGCCCACCTGCACCATGGTAACCTCGCCCGTTCCCGTTTGGGCATTGGGCGTCAGCAATGCTTGTGCTGCAGCATCGTAGATATCCCACATCACGCGCACACCGTCATCCGTCTTGTACAGGGTAACAAGGTGATCCCTCGCTGCAAGCACCAGAGGTGCATTGTGCACGCCCTCAATTGCGGTTGCTTGCACAGGCTTGTAGCCTGCATCGACAAAGGACTCGCGCACCTCTTGCACGCTATCTGCCTGCAGCTCTGTCTGCCAAGTGCTGTAGCCAAACTGCGCCACGGTAGCGTTCGGGTCAATGTTACCGACTACTTGGTCAGGCGACGTGATGCGGCTACATGAAGCCAGCATGCCCGTCATCAAAACCGTGCATAAGAGCAACAATAAACATTTTTTCATACAGTTAACTCCGGTGTGTCAACAAATTTGATTACCGGCTCTGCATAGCCATCGGATTCGAACACCACGATCTCGTTGTCACCCTGCTTGAGCAAGGGTGCAGGAACGTAAAGCGTTTTTTGCGGTCCTGCGGGATTGAAATATCTGCCGATATTAAAACCGTTAACTGTGACAAAGCCCTTAGTAAAGCCGTCAAGGCGGATAAAGGTATCCTTGGGCTGCTCGTCAAGGTGCAATTTGCCGCGCAGGAATGCGGGCTTTTCAAAGCCGCACTCGGGTGCAAAGGACAGACTTGTAAGGTCATCCATGGTCAAGGGGTACATCTCCCAACCGTAGTGATATCTCTGTCCCAGACGCACGCCGCCCAGTATGCCCTTTTTGTCAAACAAATTGATGCCGTAATTGACTCTGCCCATGTTCTCGACCAAAATATCAACCGTGGCAGACTCGCCAAAGCCAAGCGCCAGCGTGATCTCGTCGTCGCGGCGGTCGCGCTCCTTGATACCCACGCATTTGCCGTTGACAAACACGATCGCACGGTCATGCAACTCGCCAAAGCAAAGCAGCAGCGGCTCGATCGGTCCTTGTACCGTGGTACGGTACAGAATATAACCAAAGTCTTGCCCGATCTGCTCCATGGTCTTGGGGAAAGCAGCCTTGATGGGCGTTGAGAGCGCGTCAAGGCTTGCAAACAAGTTCGCCTGCTCGGTCAGCGTCAATGCGCCGTATGCAGCCTTTTCGGAGTTTTTGACCTCGATATCGGGCGCGGGCTTGCCGGTTCTGTTTTCAATGACCTGCTTGATCGCCTCATAAAGCGGTGTGATATCTCCTGCCTCGGTCAAAAGTGCGCGATAATCATAGCTTGTGACCGTGGGCTGATAGTGTCCCGGATGGTTCGCACCGTTCCAGAAGCCGAAATTGGTGCCGCCGTGGAACATATACAGATTAAACGACGCTCCCAATTCAAAGAGCGTATCCACCTCACGTGCGATATCCTCTATCGGACGGAGCTGTGTGCCGGACTCATACCAATGGTCAAACCAGCCGTCCCAAAATTCGCCACACATCAAAGGACGATCCTTTTGGAACTCCTTGAGCGTCAGAATCTGGGGCACGTAGCTGCCAAAATTGGCAACTGCCAGCACGTCGGGCAGCGTACCGCCGCTCAGCATCCACTTTGCAGTGCCGTCCGAGGTGAACAAAAGGCAATCAATGCCGTTTTCGCGGTAGATATCCACGATCTTTTGTAAATAGACCTTATCGTCTCCATAGCTGCCGTATTCGTTTTCGACCTGTACCATGATCACGTTGCCGCCGTTTGTGCAAAGATGCGGACGGATGCGCGAGAGCAGCTCGCGATAATAAGGCTTGACCTTTTCAAGATACAAGGGATCATCGCAGCGCAGCGCGATATCGGGATAAGCAAGCAGCCACGAGGGCAAGCCACCAAAATCCCATTCGGCACAAATGTAAGGACCGGGACGAAGAATGACCAGCAAGCCAAGACGCTCGGCTGTTTCAATAAAGCGCACGATATCGAGCATGCCCGAAAAATCAAACTGCCCCTCCTTGCGCTCATGCAAATTCCAGCACGTGTAGGTTTCTACCGTGTTCAAGCCACAAGCCTTAAGCTTGAGCAGTCTGTCCTCCCAGCACTCTGGAAAGGTGCGGAAATAATGAACGGCACCGGACAGGATGGTAATAGGCTCACCGTCCAGTATAAATTGTTCATTTTGATATGTAAAAGTATGCTTCATATTCAGTTCCTCCCCGACGCAATATACGGTGCAATTGCCGCCGCGGTGGATACGATGGGCATAGACTGTACCCAAACCTTACCGGGACCTGTGACGCGAGTATTGAACAGGCCTTCGCCGCCAAACAGCACGTTCTTAACGCCCTTGACGGTTTCAACCTCCATGGTGCAGCTCTCACTCATGGCAGCAAGATAACCCGTGCCAAGCACCATGCTCTGCCCTGCCTCAAGATCATACTGCACGCAATGGCCGTCGATCTCAATAAACACAATACCGTCGCCCGTGATCTTTTGCATGATAAAGCCTTCGCCGCCAACTAAGCCGGCTCCCAGCTTTTTGCGGAAATGAACGGAAAGCTCCAAGCCCTTTTCCATTGCAAGAAATCCCTTTTTCTGTACGATGATGCCGTTTCCGGGCGTGACGCGGTGCGCAATGATAGAGCCCGGGAAGCTGGAGGCGAATGCGATCAGACCTGCACCACCCTGAGGGGTGTATTCATTGAGAAAAATGGACTCGCCCGAGAACATGCGTCCCACAGCCTTGCCAAAGCCGCCTGCGTTGGTCTCCATTTTCATGTTAGGGCTCATCCAGCTCATAGCCCCTCTCTCTGTGCAAAG
The DNA here is from genome assembly GCA_045660125.1 of Eubacteriales bacterium. Lineage (GTDB taxonomy): Bacteria > Bacillota > Clostridia > Oscillospirales > CAG-272 > SVQP01. The sequence continues at coordinate 11,343 of JAZRDG010000068.1, forward strand.
GGTCTGTCCCTCTTCGGGATAGCAAATTACGACAGGCAAGCTGCCGCCCTGAATTTCATACTTGATCATAATCGTTCTCCTTTCGTGTTTGCATTATGCGTTGAATACGTAGCGGTCAAGACGGTCAAACGCTTCTATGACCTGAGTTTTGGGCAGCGCAAGATTGATGCGGATATGCTCGTTGCCGCCGTGTGCGCGGCCGTTCTGCCATGCAACGCCCACCTCGCAGCCTGCATTGACAAGCTGATCAATCGTTTTGCCGTGCGCGGCAAGCCACTCTGCGCAATCAATAAACAGCATGTACGTGCCCTGCGGCTTGCTTACGCTGACGCCCTTGAAATACTGCTCAATATATTTGCATGCATAGTCCACGTTATCGGAAAGCACCTCGCAAAGCTGATTTACCCACTCGCGCCCCTGGGCAGTATATGCACCGATCAGCGCGTACATTGAGAGCACGTTCATGGAATTGTAGTGCGAGAGCGAGCTTTCCTTTGCCACGCGGTCACGCAGACGATCGTTGTAAATAATATGATACGCGCCGATCAAGCCCGCAAGGTTAAAGGTCTTGGAGGGTGCGTACATAGCAACCGTTCTCTGCTTTGCGTCCTCGCTTACAGATTGCGTGGGGATATGCTTATGCCCGTCCAACAGAATGTCCGACCAGATCTCGTCGGATACCACGTACACGTCGTACTTTTGATACAGCGCCATCAGGCGTTCGATCTCCCATCTCTCCCATACGCGTCCCGTAGGATTATGTGGCGAGCAGAAAATGGCGGCATGAATACCGTTTTGCACGATCTTCTGTTCTACGTCATCAAAATCAATGCGCCAAGTGCCCGCATCGTCCTGCACAAGTCGGCTCTCAACGATATGGTAACCGTTATTATCCAGCGAAGCGCGGAAACCCATATACAAAGGGCTGAGCACCAGCACGTTATCACCGCGTGAGCAGAACGTTGAAAGCGCACTGAGCACACCGCCAAGCACGCCGTTCTCGTATCCGATATGCTTGGGCTCCAAGCCCTGCACGCCGTTGCGATCGCGCTGCCAACCGATAATGGATTCATAATATTCCTCTCTGGGCTCAAAATAGCCAAATGCGGGATGCTGCACGCGAGAGATAATTGCCTCTGTGATGGTGGGTACCGTGGCAAAATTCATGTCCGCTACCCACATAGGAATGGCGTCAAATCCATCCTTGGGTGCTGCAGGTGCCCAGCCATGTCCAAGTGCGTCTACAGCAAGGGCATCCTTGCCGCGTCTGTCCATAATCGTAGTAAAATCGTATTGCATCGGTTTGCTCCCCTTTTACTTTATTGGCTCCATTATATCACATATTCATAAGAAATGCAACAAAAAAATGCAGATGCACCGCAGCGCATCTGCATGATTTTTCAAAAATTACTTTTTGCTTTTGTTTTCAATCTTAGTCAGCACGGTATTGGTGATGATGCCGAGAATGAGTGCGGTTGCCACAGAGGTTACCTGAACGAATGCAGTAACAGCCTGTACACCGTCAACTTCGATAAAGGCGTAAGGAATCTGAATAGCCAGACCGCCGATGCCTGCAATCAGGATAGCGGATACGACAAACAGGTTTTTATTTTCATTCAGATCTACGTCCTTGATCATCTTCAAGCCGGAAACTGCGATAAAGCCGTACAGAGTCAGACAAACGCCGCCCATGACGCAAGAAGGAATGGACTGCAATACAACCATCAGGGGGCTGAAGAAGGACAGACACAAGCACATGATAGCTGCAGTAGTAATGGTAATAACAGAGGCATTCCCGGTAATTGCTACGCAACCGACAGACTCACCGTAGGTGGTGTTGGGGCAAATACCGAACAAAGTACCACCGATCGAGCCGACACCGTCACCAAGCAGCGTGCGGGACAGACCGGGCTCCTTGATCAGATCGCGATCGATGATGGAGGAAAGGTTCTTATGGTCTGCAATGTGCTCTGCAAATACTACCAAAGCAACGGGCAAGAATGCAACCACAACTGCGATGCAATTCGCAATGGAGGTTTGGATATCCTCGGTGTAGATCAGCCAAGTTGCACCGTCGATGGAGGAAGAACCGGTAACCAGCTCGTTGATCGCTTCAACGATTGCGAAATCGGGCAGCTTGAAGAACGCCTCAACGCCACGGAACTGACCATCAGCATTCACGAAATTATCAATAATGGGCTGCCAGTTGATGATCTTGAAATACTCAATGTCGGCAACGTTACCAATCACGGTAAATACGGAAGCAGTTGCATAGCCTGCAGCGATACCGATGATAAACGGAATCAGGCGAGGCATTTGATAACGCTTCTGGGTAGAGCAGATAACAACTACAAAGAAGGTAACCAAGCCGCACAGCAGCGCAACAAGGTTATAGGCAGCAATCGGATTTGTATTGGCAAGAGCATCCGGAAGAGTTTCCCAAGTGCCGTTGTTCAGCAGAGTATCGGGAGAAAGCGCACCGTTGGCTTTCACCAAATCACCCATAGCGTTACCCGCCAAGGACAGACCGATAACCGCAACAGTGGGACCAATGATAACGGGAGGCATCAGCTTGTTGACCCATTCGGTTCCAACCAAGCGAATGATCAGAGCGATCACAACATACACAAGACCGGCGATTACCGAGCCAAGCACGATACCTGCATAACCGTATGCAAGTGCTACGAACAAGGAGCTCAGGAACGCGAACGAGCTGCCCAAAAATACAGGGCTCTTACGCTTAGTAAACAGCTGATAGATCAGCGTACCAACGCCTGCGCCGAAAATAGCGGCGGGCATTTGTGTCGGAAGACCGATAATAGCGGGTACTGCAATAGTCGCGGCTAAGATTGCCAATACCTGCTGCAGCGCAAAGATCAGCATATTGCCAAACTTCGGCTTGTCATGGATGTCGTAAACTAAGTTTTTAGCCATGGTTACTCCCCTTTTTTTAATTTTTTCGGATCACGGTCAGCATATTGTGCCTGACCGCCCCTTATCGTCCATTTTATCACAATATGTAGCAAATGTCAACGAAAAACGCCAAAAAATACAGTACAAGAAACGCAGTGGATTTTTGGTGAAAAAGACAATATGCAACTGATTTTTCGCGCCTTTTATACTTGCATTCATGCGTGTTTTGTGGTAGAATATTGGAAGATGTCAAAAGAAAGGAGCAAACGCATGAAGAAAAAGCTGACAATCGGTATACTTGCGCACGTCGATGCGGGCAAGACCACGCTTTCCGAGGCGTTGCTCTATCTTTCGGGCAAGATCCGCGCACTTGGGCGCGTGGATCACGGTAACACGTATCTGGATACGCATGCCGTGGAGCGCGAGCGCGGCATTACCGTGTTTTCCAAGCAAGCGCGCTTTTCAACCGAGGCGTGCGACTATATTTTGCTCGATACCCCGGGACACGTGGATTTTTCGGCTGAAGCCGAGCGCGTGCTCTCACTTCTGGATTATGCGATCTTGGTAATCAGCGGCACGGACGGCGTGCAAAATCACACGCGTACGCTTTGGTCTCTTTTGGAGCATTACGGCGTACCTACGCTGATCTTTGTTAACAAGACCGACGTTGCAATCAAGCAAAAGCATGAGCTGTCTGAGGCGCTTGTCGCGCTTTCACCGCGTATCGTGCCCTTTTACGATACCGATTCCAAGCCCGAGCTTGACGAACGGCTGGCGTTGGTGCATGAGGAGTTTTTAGACAGCTTTTTAGCGGGAGAGCCGATCGACGACGCTGATATTGCGCAGCTGATCAGTACGCGACAGCTGTTCCCTTGCCTGTTTGGCTCGGCGCTGCGCATGCAGGGCGTGGATTTTCTTTTGCAGGTCATGGACACCTATACGCTGTGCCCCGTTTACGGCGAGGGCGGCTTTGGCGGCTTGGTGTTCAAGATCGCACGCACGGGCAACACGCGCTTAACCTACGTCAAAATCACAGGCGGCAGCATTGCCGCGCGTGAGGAGATCCGCTATGTGGGTGCTGACGGCAAGGCGTACGCGGAAAAGATCACGCAGCTGCGCCTATATTCGGCAGACAAGTTTGAGCAGATCGAGAAAGCCGAGGCAGGCGAGATCTGTGCCATTCTGGGGCTTTCTGCTACCTATATCGGACAAGGATTAGGGCTGGAGGCAAACGGCGGCAAGCCCTTGCTTGAGCCCGTACTCTCTTATCGCATTGCCCTGCCCGATGGCTGCGACCCTGCTCTTTATTATCCCAAGCTCAAGGAGCTGGAGGAGGAAGAGCCCTCGCTGCATCTTTCATGGAATGCCGAGCTTGCGCAGATTGAAGCGCGGCTGATGGGCGAGGTGCAGATCGAGCTTTTACGCAGGCTGATCCTTGATCGGCTGGGCATTGATTGCACGCTGGATGCAGGCAAGATCCTTTACAAAGAAAAAGCAGCCGCAAAGACCGTCGGAGTGGGTCACTTTGAACCGCTGCGCCACTATGCGGAGGTGCAGCTGCTGATCGAGCCGCAGCCGAGCGGTACGGGATTGATCTTTGACTCGCGCGTTTCCGAGAACCTGCTGGATCTCAACTGGCAGCGTCTGGTTTTGCACAATCTTTATGAAAAAACGCACCGCGGCACGTGCATCGGTGCGGCATTGACAGATACCAAAATCACACTTGTGGCAGGCAAGGCGCACCTCAAGCACACAGAGGGCGGCGACTTCCGCGAGGCAACCTTGCGCGCGGTGCGACACGGACTGATGAAGGCTGGGTGTACCCTGCTCGAGCCTTTCTATAAATTCAGACTGGAAGTGCCCAACCCCATGACGGGACGCGCTATGAACGATTTGCAAGCGCGGTCTGCCGCGTTTGAAGTCGAGTCCTCGACCGAGGAATTGACCGCGATCGTGGGTCGCGGCCCGGTGGCTACGCTGCACGACTACGTGCGCGAGGTGATTGCATATACGCGCGGCGAGGGCAGACTTTTCTGCACATCCGACGGCTACGAGCCTTGCCATAACGCGGACGAGATCATTGCAAGCGTGGGCTACGATCCCGAGGGGGATTTGGACAACACGCCGCATTCGGTATTCTGTGCGCACGGCGCAGGCGTAATCGTACCGTGGCAGGAGGTGGATGCGCACAAGCATCTTGACGCTGGCATTTCGCTTTCGCAGCCTGCGGCGATCATCCCCAAAGCGCGCACGCTTGCCAAGAAATACGAGCTGAGCGACGAGGATCTGGAAGCCATTATGCTGCGCGAGTTTGGTCCGATCCGCAGAAAGAAATACACAGAGCCAAAGATCACGATTGCAAACGGTAAAGTGGCAAGAAAGCCCAAGGCGGTCAAAGCACCCAAAAATCTGCTGATCGTGGACGGCTATAACGTGATTTACGCGTGGGATGCGCTCAAGCAAACGGCAGATTACAGCCTTGAAAAGGCGCGCGAGGAGCTGATGGATATGCTCAGCGATTACCACGCCTTTACCAAGACAGACGTGCTGCTGGTGTTTGACGCATATCTGGTCAAGGACGGCGCGGGATCGGAGATCAAGCACGACGGATATCGTATCGTGTACACCAAGCAGGATCAAACGGCAGACGCGTATATTGAGCAGGTCATGCATGAGCTTGGACCCGATTACAGCATCCGCGTAGTCACGGGAGACAGACTTTTGCAGTTCTCTGCCGTCAGTTACGGCATCTCGCGCATGACCGCCAATGAGTTTTGGAGCGAGATCACGCAAATCAGTAATGAAATCAACGATTTCGTGAGAAAATTGGCAGCCAAAAGCACTTAACCACCCCAAACAGTGAAAAGTTTTCGCCCGCCTTTTTCAAAAGGCGGCGCAGTCGAGGGCGCGCAGCCCTCGTCGCTCGTCGCAACGAGCGAAACACCTCAAACGCCGTTCTTTTTGGTTCTTTTTCTTGCGGCTACATAGCCAAGAAAAAGAACGGAAACAATTTTCTCACACAATATCCCAACGGTAATAGCAGGATGAACATATCCTCCCCAGCAAACGCAAAAAACCAACGCCTACGTTAAAAGGCGTTGGTTTTATAATTTCTCATTCATTTCTGCATGTTTTATCTTTTTTCGTTTCTTTTTGTGATCTTTCTTAACACGTTTTAGTATTTTTTCAAACCAAGTCAATTCATACCACGGTTTTTTGTAAGCGATCCAAGACGACCAAAGCCAAAACTCCAATATCATGAATACAACCGCCAGCACAGGCAGCCTCCACTTGGCGCTTGCGTTATACGTTTGAACGTCGCGAAAGACTTGCGTTTCTTCCTTTAACGCAACGACCTTATTGTATAAACCCAAAATGCTTTTGTACGAAAGTTCAACCGTTTCTCCGGGCTCAAGTGCTTTTGCAATATCTTGGCCGCTTATTTCCTTGCGGCTGATGTTTTTGTATCGGTACTCTTGACCGTTTACGGTAATGCGCAAATACGATCGGTTCTTGCGCATATCTACCCATTCGGCACGCTCCACCTCTCCGACAATCGTGTCGGTGTTAACTTGATTGGCAGGCCAAACGGATTGCAACGAAAACGGAATTTGTACTACCAGCATGATTTGCAGCAAAACGGTTAATACAAAATTTCTCCAATATCGAACCGAGTGCTTTTGCGGTGTGCGTTTTCTCTTATTGGCCATTGGCGCTCTCCTTTCGGTAGATTTTTATCCATAGGGACGGGCGATCACTGATCGCCCCTACGGACATATCGGGCGGGCGATTCGTGAATCGCCCCTACGCATTGAGCCACGTCGTAGGGCGGCGGCTTGCTGCCGCCGCGATTGTCTACACTTCGTTGTAAATTCGCTTCATATTTGCAAAGGACACGTGCGTACCGTATTCGCACTCCTCCATGCCCTCGTATTCAAGATAGATATCTCCGTCGAAGGACGATGCCTTGATGGTGCGCATAACGTCCCAGATGTCAATATCGCCCTGTGCGAGAATAGAACCACGCAAAAACGTACCGTTGACCGAGCGGAACCACGAGTTCTCACAGTTAAATTCCGCAGCGCCGCCGGGATCTCTGTGCGCAGGACGCACGTAAAAATCCTTCATGTGAATGGTCTTGGCAAAAGGGATCATCTTTTTGACGGCAATCTCGGGGATATCGTCCACACAGGTGTAGTTTCCGACGTCCAGCTGATGCCCGAAATTATCGCGCTTGACGCCGGTCATGATCTGACGCACGCGCTCCGAGCCGTTGGCGTGGAAGCCGTGGTTTTCAAGCAGTACCGTAATGCCCAAAGGCTTTGCGTAGTCGCAAAGCTGTTCGTAGGTGGATACGATCAGCGGCATTTCCTCCTGAAACTTCTCCATGGTATTTTCGCACATGGGACGGCGAAACGCCGCAGAATCCACGCGGATGGTGGGGATCTCCATATCCGACACCATGTCGATATGCTGCTTGACGCGTGCCAGCTCGGCAGTGTACTGCTCGGGCGTGAGCATTAAAAAGTTGGCGTTGAGCGAATAGTTGCCAATCGGCACGCCAAGGCTTTTGCTGGCTGCCTTGAACTCGGGGCGAAGTGCGGGTGTTTCGACCAAATTGAAGCCGAACGGCACCAGCTCTACGACCTGGGCTCCCATTTCACAAATGCGCTCAAAGGCGCGTATAGGGGTAATCTCCCCCGAACAGATCTTACGGGATACTCCGTAAATTGATATTCCGAAACGAATCATAGCGTTCTCCTTTTTATGATAGATAGCTCTTATGATTGATAACCGTGGTTCGCTTTTACTTCACAAGACCGTAACCGCCGGCGAATTTGCTGACCTCACTGGCAACTACGAAAACCTTGTTGTCGCAGCACTTGCGGATGTCGGCAAGCACACGCTTGGTGCGCTTTCTGGGCAGCACGATAAAGATCATGTTCATCTTCTCGTTCGCGCCATGCCCGGGCAGCACGGTGTAGCCAAGGTTATTTTCCTTTAAGTAAGCGGTGATCTTTTCGGTGCTCTCGTCATTTGCAAACAGCTCCAGGTTGGACGTGCCCAGCGCGATCTTGCCCTCAATAGTAGAGCCAAGGAACAAGCCCGTGGCGTAGCCTGCGCAATAAAAAACAAGGCGCAGAGGGTTATCACCAAGCGTGCCGATAACGCCCGACACCACAAGACCCCAAATGATGCACTCAACAAAGCCAAGACCCGCTGCCTTGAGGCGTTGCCCCTTGACCATCATGCAGGTTTTGAGCGATTGAATGGTAATTTCCAAAATTTTAGCCGCGCAGATCAAGAAGCAGACCAGGATCGGCGAAACAGATTCAAGCATTGCAAGAAATTCGGACATATTTTTTCTCCTTTACTTTGATAAGTCAATCAAAACAGCGCGACAGGGTGCACCGTCCGCGCCCCCAAGGTTGAGCGGGGCTGCGCAAAGCAGATACGTGCCGTCGGGCACGCTTGCAAGTCGGATGCCCTCCAGCAGCACGACACCGGCACCAAGCAGCGCCTTGTGGACTGCCATGGGCGCAGATTCAGGGCCTACGGTCTGCGACTCATTACCGTAGAGGTCAATGCCCGCATCGGCAAGCACGTGTGCAGCTTCCAACGTCAGCGTTGCGTTGCCCTTAATCAGCAGTTTTTTGCAGTTCCCTGCTAAGGTCAGCATTTGCATAGCGTGCTCGGCTGTGACGTCGCCCGTATGCGAGATCACGCAAGCCATGCCCACCGTTTTGGCAAGGGGCAGCTTGTCCACCGTGTCGCCATCCGCAATAAAATGCGCAGGCGCATCCACGTGCGTGCCGTTGTGCGCGCACATCGAAAAGGCGGTCAGATTGCACACGTCGCCCGCATCAAGGCTTGCAAGCACCTCACGCGCAGGCGCAGGGTCGCCCGGATAGACCGCGCAGGTAAATACTTCTTGGGAAATGTCGAAAATTCGCATCGCGCTCCCCTTTCCTGTCGTTTTATATCATTATATCAAAATTTTCGGTTAAAATCAAGAGCGAGGGGGAATTTTTAGGGAAATGTGATTTTTTGAATAACCGTTTGACTGAAAGAGCGTCCGTATATTGAACCTCATCCACCGCAACCGCTTCTCTCTTTTTCACCTCGTTCCTCGGTGAAAATTCGCTCCGCTGAGGTCCCCCTTCCCCAGCGGGGCAAGGCTTTACAGCGCGCGTCTGTCTTGTTCAATCTTCCGTCAAGGGGCGCCACCAAGAGCCTTCCCCGCTGGGGAAGGGGGACCGCAGCGGCATTTGAATCGAGCAGAGCGAGGTTCAATGACGCGGTTGCGGTGGATGAGGTTCAATATACAGACGCTCTTTTGTATCTTTGGCGTACCTTTTGAGATCGTCATAATAATTTATTGATTATCGATAAATATGTATTGACAATCGGTATTTGTTGTGCTAAAATAAAAGCATGAACTTACGTCGAGGAGGCGATGGAATGAAATTGGACATCAAAAACGCGTTTGCGATCGCGGGCATTGTGACCTGCGTTGGCATACTGATCACGATTGTGATAATCGCGCTGTATATACCGCCCGTGGTGTCTGCTATGATCGATATTCCCGATCAGATCGGCAACCGCAACCAACTGGACGCCCGAGGGCGGCAAATGATCTTGCTCGATGCCTACGCCATGCTGGCACTTGCCGCCGCGTGTGACGCATTGGTGGCGTGGCTGTTGGTGGGTGTGCTTGGCAAGCGCGAGCACACCAAGGGCTTTGGGATCTTGCTGCTTTGCGTTTCCCTTTGCTGCTTTGGCGAGGGAATCTTGGCAATATTGTTGACCGCGCATTTTCAAATGGCACTGCTGGTAGTGTGCATTGCGGTCGCACTTGGGCTGTGTATGCTGATCGTGCGGCATTTGCTCGCACAGGCAGCCGAGATCAAACAAGAAAACGAATTTACGATTTAAGGAGATATACCGATATGATCATCATCAACCTTGACGTCATGATGGCAAAGCGCAAAATGTCGCTGAACGAGCTTTCGGACAAGGTGGGCATTACCCTTGCCAACCTGTCAATTCTCAAAAATAACCACGCCAAGGCGGTGCGACTGAGCACGCTGGACGCGCTGTGCCGCGCTCTTGATTGCCAGCCTGCGGATATTTTGGAGTACGTACCGGAGGCGCAAGAAGAACAGGTGCAGGATGCTGAGCTGCAGGTGCAGCCCACTATAATCGAGAGAGGTATATAAATGAACCAATCAGTATTGTATGACCAAAAGAAATTACGTAGGCACACCATTATCGTTGCTGTCATCAGCGTTCTCTTAACAATCGCAATTTTGCTGACTTTTTGTATTGGTGCATTTGCTTGTGTGTCAATTGGCACAGTGATATATCTTCTCTCCGAGGGGGTATCCCCCGGTGAGATTATTCTGCTCACCATTCTTGCTGCAGCATTGGCCATTGATCAGATTTACACCGAATTGGAGTACAATGAATTCTGGATTCAAAGACATACCGAGGCCGAGATCATTGCAAAATACGGAAAGTTTGACGTTCGCTCCGAGCCGGATGAAGATGGAGAATATTACGGTGAATACCGAAGAGATACCGACGGGGCAAATTATATATACACGCGTATATATTTCTCTGAGGACGGAACGGTAAAGAGAATATACCCTAAGCAGGAGGGATTCCACAAGGGTGGTTAATACGAAGGAAAGCTCTGCGGAGATGGAGATAACATAATAAAAAATGAAAAGGTTGATTAATAAACTTACTTTTGCGCTTTTGATCTTTTCCATGTTACTTTCACTTGGTGCCTGCATCAACTCAAAGCGCAAACAGGAAAAGATTAAAGATACATTTTCGTCTTTTGATAACGCGCACGATTACGTATTTGTTACGCATTCTCCCAATTGCCTGTACATTGGTGAAAACGTAATAGATATGGATCAATTGACATGGCAAGGCAGAAAATGTGCATATATCGGCACGGCAACCGACTGTGCCTACTTTTTCACCCATTGTGAGCAAATCGATAGTGAGATAGAGCTGTTACGCTTGTCATATCAAACATTGGAGCTTTCCCTTGTGACGGCTATTGAAGCACAGAACAAGATCTTGGATGCCGATTATTATTATGGCGAACTATACTTTACCGTCAATGCTGCAAGTGACGGGGATGATGTGTCGTATCTGATTTACAATCCCCTGACCCAAGAAAGGCGTATCGGGGATGCGAAAGAAGTATCAAATGATATGTTTCGCGACTTCATGACCGATAAATATATCATTACAGATGAGACCGACAAGAATATAGCAAGGATTATAAACAAGCAAACAGGTGAAGAGAAAGCCGTGGGTTATCCGCTTTTAAAAACCTGCAAGCAAGGAAAAAAGATCTATGCTTTGGGAGACGTATATTTGTGTAACGGTCCTATGGATGCTTACGAGAAGAATGGCGAGATATACTTGGTCTATATTTACTTAGTTGACGGCTTTTTGGGTTATCCGTGTTATGCCTACGTAATGAAATATGATTTTGACAGTCACACAATGGCATATTATACGTCTGTGTATATGGAAAACTTCCCGGAGGGTGGCTTGGGGCATTTCATCATTCCGGAATAAGGAGATTTTAAATGAAGACAACGGTAAAAGAACGTTTTACAAAGGCAAATATTATTCTGTTGGCGATCGGTAGCCTATTGCCATTGGCTGCGCTGGGCTTATTTATCATACTACTGCTCGCCAATGCTCTTTTCACACCTGCATACATGATAAACCTGATACTTCCCGTGATAGCTTTGCTTATTTTGTGGGTAATCGGACTTTCAAAGATCAAGCTTAGATGGAAAATCACATGCAGTTGTGTTTTTGTGGTTTCGTTTGCGGTAATCTTTTTCACCGTACTATCTTGGGGGCTTTTCGCATCTCTTGAACATTATGCGGATGATGCGGTGGAAGCTCCTTACGTTGAATCTACCAAGGATTTTGATGCAATGCCGACGCTTGACGAGATCGGAGAGCCGCAAAAGATCGATTATTACTATTATTACGCAGGACAGATGATTTTCTTTTGGGAGTCGGACATATTGATCTGCACGTATGACGAGCAAGAGTACGGGGAGCAAAAAGCATTGTTGGATCAAACGTACGTCTTTCAAACCGAGGATATGGAAGAGCATGGCTACTCCTGTTCCCCTTATGCCGAGGTAGATGGCTTTGTCTTTCGTGTTTTGTCATTTGATGAATATAAGTATTTGTATTATCCAAAATACATGATCTTTATTGGCACAAATGATGAAACAAATCAAATTGTCTATATTTCGTATGATGATACGGATCTGGATTATATTGACCGTTCCCTTTCGGATTTCATTAAGGACAGCTGCGGATGGAAATATATACAGCGCAGAAAAGTGTTTTTTAATTGATCAATCAAGCAGAGCCAATGGATGCATTGGTTCTGCTTTTTTCGGCGGCAGCAAGCCAGTGCCCTACGTGTGCGTCAATCCCCCTGTGGGAATTGTGGCGGTTTGTGCTTGACAATTTCCCTGTTTCGCGCTATAATCAATAATAGAAAATCAAACCGAACAGGAGCAGATATGAAAGTATTATTGATCAACGGAAGTCCGAACAACAATGGCAACACGGCGATGGCTCTGCATGAGATGGAAAAGGTGTTTGCCGAGCAAGGGATCGAGACCGAGTGGATTCACGTGGGCAACATGGCGGTGCGCGGCTGCATGGCATGCCAGACCTGCTACAAAAACGCCAAGTGCGCCATTGATGACATCGTCAACGAGGTGGCAAAGAAATTTGAAGCATGCGACGGCATGGTTGTTGGCAGCCCCGTTTATTACGCGGGTGCAAACGGCACGTTGACCGCGTTTTTGGATCGCCTTTTCTACAGCACGCGCTTTGACAAGCGCATGAAGGTGGGTGCAGCGGTGGTTGCGGCAAGACGCGGTGGACTTTCCTCGACCTTTGCCCAGCTCAACAAGTATTTCACCATTTCGGGTATGCCCGTAGCGTCGGGTCAGTATTGGAACAGCATTCACGGTGCAAAGCCGGGTCAGGCGGCTGAGGATGCCGAGGGTTTGCAGAGCATGCGCACCCTGGCTGCAAACATGAGCTTTTTGATCAAGAGCATTGACCTTGGCAAGCAGCAGTTTGGTCTGCCCGAGCGCGAAAAGCACGTTTACACCAATTTTGTCAGATAATCAAAAAGGTCTGCGTCGTTTAAGACGCAGACCTTTTTTCAATTTTATGCCTTGGTGGCAAGGTAATCGCAGACATCCTGCACGGTTTCGAACTTGACGGGCTCGGTGAACTGGAAGCCAAATGCAGCCTCGATCTCCATAGCCAGCAGCATGATGGACAGAGAGTCAAGCTTGAGGTCTTCCATGAGCTTGGTTGCGGGGGTAACGGAACTTACGTCAATTCCGGGGGTCACTCTTTCGATGATTTCTTTGAGTTGGTCAAGCATAATTGTATCCTTTCTTGCGGTGGGGGCACGTTGCCGCGCAAATTCCCCCGATTAAATATTTTTGATATAAGAGCGGCGGCGCTTATGCTGGACAGTATCAAAATACTTCCATTGCGCCATGACTTGCGTGTTGGTTTCGAGATTGAGGTTGGTTTCAGCGTATTCGACCTTACCACTCTGCAAATACTCGATCATGCGGTGCAGCATGACCGCGTTGACGCCTGCGGCTTGGTACTCGGGACGAACTGCGATCAAGCCAAGATCCAGCGTACGCGGCTTTTTGGCAGCGCGCAGCACGCGACAGATGGCAGCGGGGGTCAGGCGACCGCCGCTTTTTTGCAGTGCCTCGCCAATTCCGGGAATGCACAGCGCAAACGCAACCACGCGCTCGTTTTGGTCGCACAGGATCATGAGATACTCTTTATTCAGGATCAGCATGAACTGGTCGATCATTTGCTTTTTCATGCTCTCGGTAAACGGCACGGCACCAAACAGGTGAGCGTAGCACTCGTCAAGGCAATCGAAAAAGCCGTCCTTGTAGGTATTGATGTACTTGCGCTTGGACATTTTGGAAGTGTCTACCACGTGTAGTCCAGAAAGCTCCAAGGCACGCTCTGCAACTCTGCCAAGCATAGGATGGGGCTCCTTGGGTGCGCGCAGGCGGTGCTCCAGCCAGTCGATCTCCTTGACGTAACCGCAAGCATCAAGCAATGCGGGATAATAGTCGTAGTTATACTGCTCCTCGAAGGTAGAGAGCTGATCAAATCCCTCGATCAAAAGTCCCTCGCGCTCAAGGTCGCTGTATCCAAGCGGGCCGCATACCGTATCCATGCCCTGCTCTGCCGCCCAGCTTTCAACTGCCGCAAACAAAGCTTTCGCCACGTCTGCGTCGTTGACGGCATCAAAGCGCGTAAAGCGCACGCGCTTTTCGCCGCGTAAGGCGTTGGATTGTCTTTGTAAAATGCCTTGGATGCGTCCTACCACCGTTTTTCCTTGCATGGCAAGGAAAAACACGGTGTCGCAGGTATCGCTGTAGGCATGATTTTTCTTAAATTGTGCCATTTCGTCACCGTACAGGGGCGGCACGAAGCACGGATGATTCTTATAAAGCTTTAACGGGAATTCTACGAAGGCTTTTCTTTGCGCCCGTGTGGATACCCGTACGATTGAAACGTCCTTCATAAGCAGAATTATTCCAAAGGCTCATCCTCGCGGCGCAGGAACAAAAGTCCGTATCCTGCCAGCCAAGGACCGTTATGGCAGCCGCTGACCGGAGAGGTGATGACCTTTTCGTGATTGGTTTGAATGTCGTATTTCTTTTCGATCTCCACAAGATCCTCCAAAAGCGAAGGTCCTGTGTAGGTGTGCCAGAGCAAGTAGTCTGCAGGATCGCGATCACCGATCATTTCCTTGAGGATTTCGCAGGTTCTTGCCAGTGCCTTTTTGGGAGTACGAACGCTCTGCAGCGCTACGATCTCACCCTCGTGCGTAAAATGTACGACGGGACAGAAGTTGAGCATCTTGCCCATCAGCGCCTTACCGCCCTTGAGTCTGCCGTTGTAGATCAGATAGTCAAGTCTTGCATCTACGCCAAGGAATTCCTGATGCTTGATCATCCACTGGATCTCCTTGAGAATGGTCTCGGTGGGAACGCCCTTCTCTACCATCTCTGCTGCCTTGATTGCCAGCATGCCCTCGCCAAAGCAAGCAATCTTGGAGTCGATGACGTAAATATCCATCTTGTCCTTATACTGCTCGCTGACCAGACGAATGAGATTCCAGGTACCGCCAAGGTATGCGCTCAGCGCGATCACGATAACCTCCTTGCAGCCTTCCTCGTAAGCCTTATCAAAGCAAGCCTTGATCTCCTCCTCGGTGGGCATTGCGGTTCTGGGCAGGTTGTTCTTGGGATCTTCCATCGTTTCAAGCTCACGGTAGAATGCATCGGGGTCAAGGTCAAGGCCCTCTAAGTATTCATTGCCCTTGAACAGCACGTGGATGCGAATGATATCGATACCAAGCTGCTTATAGCGATCGGGGGCATATTCAATACAGCCCGTAGACGTACATACGACTTTTCTTTTGAGTTCCATAGCATGATCTCCTTTAAATAAATGTTATCTGACGTCCTTGCCATCAAACATTGCCTTGTTACGGGCTACGTTGAGCATGATGGCAGAGGTATTTTTGATCGAATCTGCGTTTGCTGCGCCGTGCGCCTTGATAATGGGCTTGCCTACGCCAAGCAGCTGCGCGCCACCAAGCGAATTGAAATCGTAAATGCCCATCAGATAGCCGACAAGCTTCATGATCTCGGGATTCTGCATCTTCTTTGCATATACCACGATATCGGTGATAATGCGCTTTGCAATACCCTCGGAGTTCTTGAGCACCTGATTGCCTGCAAATCCGTCCGCTACCAGTACGTCGCAATCACCCGAGAGCGCGTTTGTGCCCTCGATGTTGCCTACGAAGTTGAGCGACACATCTGCCTTGAGCAGCGCGTGCGTTTCCTTGACAAGCTTGTTGCCCTTGGTCTCCTCTGCACCGTTGGACAAAAGTCCTACGCGGGGATTTTCAATGCCGTAGCACTGGCGCATGAGATCCGATCCCATGTGCGCAAAGTCCACAAGCATGGGAGCGGTGCAATCGATGTTTGCGCCGGTATCCACAAGGCAGGTAAAGCCGCCCTTGGCTGCGGGCAGAATGGCAGCCAGCGCAGGTCTGCGCAAGGGCTTTGCGGGTACGAAGCGAAGCGCACCTGCAATCAGCGCGCCCGTGCTGCCTGCATTGATCAGACCCAGCAGATCATCGCGTGCGGCAAGTGCTTGCAGTGCCTTGACCAAGGAGGAATCGGGCTTTTTGAAAATCGCCTCCATGGGATTATCGTAATTGGTAATGGCGTCGGGTGCGTGCACGATCTCAATGCGCTCGGGGTCGTGCTCCACGGTTGCCAGGTAAGCGCGGATGACCTGCTCGTCACCAAACAGCGCAACGCTCAGCTCGGGGTTCTCGGCAAGTGCCATCAATGCACCCTCAACAATGGTCTCGGGGCCCTTATCGCTGCCCAACGTGTCTATTGCGATCTTATAAGTTGCCATAATAACTCCTTTATTCTACTGCTACGAAATAGCGATATACCTGCTGACCGCCCACGAATACGTCGACGGACAGATCCTCAAATTCTTCCTCAATGGCTTCCGCCATTGCCACTCTCTGCTCCTCGGTCACGTCCGCACCCACAAACAGGGTCAGGATCTCGCGGTCCTCAATGTCCTCGATCTTTGCAAGCATGGCAAGCATAGCCTCGGTTTCATCCGCGCAGGAGCAAACCAGCTTGCCGTCCAGAATGCCGATCGCCTCGTCCTTCTTGACCGTTACGTCACCGATCACGGTGTCACGGATAGCAAAGGTAAGCTCACCCGATACCACGGCGTTCTTGGCGTCTGTCATATCAGCCACCTGCTCGTCTGCATCCTCGGTTGCGGCGTTGAATACGGCAAGTGCTGCGTACCCTTGCGCAAACGATTTGGTGGGTACGACGCGTACGTCCGCATCGGAGCAAAGTCCGGCTGCCTGCTGTGCAGTCAGCAAAATATTGCCGTTATTGGGCAGCAGCAGCACGTGATCTGCGTCCAGCTGCTCAATCGCATCCACGAAATCCTGGGCACTGGGGTTTGCGGTCTGACCGCCGTCAATGATGATATCCGCGCCAAGCTCGGTGAAAAGTGCGTGCATGCCCTCGCCGCTTGCAACTGCGATCACGCCGTAGGGCTTGTGTACCTTTTTCTTTTGCTCTGCAGCGGTACGCTCGGAATGCTGCAGGCTCATATTCTCAATCTTGACCTCCAGGAACTCACCGAAAGTCTGGCAAAGCGTCAGCACGTCTGCGGGGGTCATGGTATGTGCGTGCACCTTGAGCACGTCACCGTCACGCAAAGCAACGATGGAATTGCAATCCTTTGCTTCCAGTAAAGCGCGGAAGGCATCCACGTCAAAATGCTCAGGCTCGCCCTTGGCGCGCTGCAATCTGACAAGCACTTCGGTGCAATATCCCCATTCAAGCACGCTATCGGTGGTAAAGAGATCGTAGTTGATTGCCGTTTTGGTGCTTGCTGCAGACTCATAGCTGCCAAGCTCGGTGGTCTTGCCTGTCAACGCGTCGTACATGCCAACAAGCATAGCAAGATATCCTGCGCCGCCACTGTCCACAACGTCTGCCTGTGCAAGCACGGGCAGCATTTCCTTGGTTTTGGCAAGTGCAATCTTTGCGCTCTCGATCACCATTTCAAGCAGCTGCTCCGCGGTGGTCTGCTCGTTTGCATTTTGCGCGGCGTATGCAGAGCTTTCGCGGAACACGGTCAGGATAGTACCCTCCACGGGATTTGCGACCGCTGCATATGCGCGATCCACACCTGCATTGAGTGCATTTGCAAGCTCGTATGCGCTCACGCTCTCCTTGTCCGCAACGGCAGAGGCTACGCCTGCCATATACTGCGAAAGAATGACGCCCGAGTTACCGCGTGCGCCAAGCACGCAGCCCTTGGCAAAGCCTGTCATCAGCTCGCCAACCGTGCCCTCTTCCGCAAGGCGCGCAACACCGCCCTCAAGTGTTTTGGTCATGTTTGTACCGGTATCGCCGTCCGGCACGGGAAAAACGTTGAGATCGTTGATCTCCTCTATACGTGCGCGAAGTCCGCACACGCTACCCAGCAGCAGCGTGCGAATAACGCTGCCGTCAATTCTTATCGTTTCCATAAATCTCCGTCCTTTATTTGGTTGCGGGAACCAGACTTCCCGACATGCGTTCGATATACGCCGCAATGGCGCTCAGATCGGGGCGCTTGCCCTCCTCGCCAAACAGCCACTGACCCAGTACGTTTGCCGTACCGCTGATCATAAACGTAGCCGCCATGCGCTTCTCGGTGTTACTCTCATTGCCCTCGTAAGACTGCAGCAATCTCTGCTCCAGCTTGGAGACAAAGGCGTCCTTTCTGTCGCGATACACCGCGCGCAGCTCCTCTGCGTACTTTTCCGTCGCACCAAGCAGACCCTGTACGTACGCCTTAGGCGACTCAAACAGGTTCTTTTTCTCTGAAAAAGCATTCATCAGCTTTTCCATGCAGCCCTCTTCCAGCTCGTCGGCAAGTGCAAACGAATCCACGTAATGCTTATAAAACGTGGTCTTATTGATCATGGCAAGCTCACAAATGTCCTTAACCTTGATCTTTTCCAGCGAATATTTATTACGCAGCGCAAGGAATGCTTGCTTGATCTGATTTTTGGTTTTTACAATGCGCAGATCCATATTTACTCCTCTCTTTGGCTCTCACCAAAAAATAAGCAACCAAAGTTGCTTATCCAATTATAGTCGAAAAAGCTACTTTTGTCAAGAGAAAGGTTAAAAATTTCACGATATTTCTTGACGAGCGGCGAAAATATGGTATAATAATCATATATACTTTAATACACCAAAGCAAAGGAGCTAAGATTATGGCAAAAAGCGTACAGGATATCATGAGCATGATCCGTGAAAACGGCATCAAAATGGTGGATTTCAAGATGGTGGACATCAACGGTCAGTACCGTCACGTAACCATTCCCGCACAAAACTTTACCGAGGATACCATGAAGAGCGGCATCGGCTTTGACGCCTCCAACTACGGTTACGCCGTGGTGGAAAAGAGCGACATGGTGTTCATTCCCGATCCCGACACCGCACAGATCGATCCCTTCTGCGAAATTCCCACGCTGACTATGACAGGCGACGCCATGATCATTGCTTCTCCCGAAAACAAGCCGCTTTCGCAGTACCCCAGAAACATCATCAAGGCGGCAGTTGCACACATGCAGGAGCTTGGCGTGGCAGACACCATGAAGATTTTGCCCGAGTTTGAGTTCTATCTGTTTGACAACGTTGGATGGGAGGTCTCCCCCAACTACGTGGGTGCTCACGTGGATGCCGAGCAGTCCTATTGGAACAGCGACAGCCAGGGCAAGGGCGTGATCGTGCCCAAGCAAAAGGCTTACCACATTGCAAAGCCCTTTGACCGCTCTTATGAAGCGCGCAGCGAGATGTGCATGCACATGCTTGACGCAGGCATTGAGATCAACTATCACCATCCCGAGGTAGCAGCCTCCGGTCAGTTTGAGATCGAGCCGCAGCTTGGCGAAGTCGTACACATGGCTGATGCGACCATGATGATCAAGTATATCATTCACAACACTGCTCTCAAATACGGCAAGTCCGCTACCTTTATGCCCAAGCCCATCGCAGGTGAAGCAGGCAGCGGCATGCACGTGCATATGCTTTTGTTCAAGGACGGCGTGCCGGTATTCTCGGACGATAACGGATATGCGCATCTGAGCGAGACCGCGCACTACTTCATGGGCGGCTTGCTCAAGCACATCGCTTCCCTTTGCGCGCTGACCAATCCCAGCACCAACTCGTTCAAGCGCCTTGTTCCCGGCTTTGAAGCACCCGTTACCGTTGGTTATGCAACCTCCAACAGAAGCGCGGTCATTCGTATCCCCGCATATGCAAAGTCGCCCGACAAGCGTCGCTTTGAGCTGCGCAATCCCGATGCGACCTGCAACCCCTATTTCTGCTATGCAGCAATCCTGATGGCAGGACTTGACGGCATTAAGAACAAGATCGACCCGCATGCAAACGGCTGGGGTCCCTACGACGTCAATCTCTATCACCTCTCCGACGAGGAAAAGGCAAAGCTTCGCCACTTACCCACCTCGCTGCCCGAGGCACTTGACGCGCTGGAGGCAGATCACGACTACCTGACCGAGGGTGGCGTATTCCCCATTGAGCTCATAAACAATTTTATTAAGACAAAGCGCGAGGAATGCAGAGCAATGGCAGCAATTCCCCATCCCGCTGAGTTTGAAAAGTACTACAACCTGTAATGACCGAAAGAAAAAAATATTTACTTTACTCTCTGTGTGCCCTGCTCGCCCTGTCCGTCCTGTTTGGCGGCTGGGTGATCTGGGCGAACACGGCGCTGGGGCGTACGGACTATACCGTTGTCAGTACGAGATTGCCTGCGGAATTTGACGGCTACGTCATCGCGCAGATTGCAGACCTGCATTGCGCCGAATATGACGAGGGCAACCAAAAGCTGCTTTCCATGCTCAAGGATGCGCAGCCCGATATCATCGTTTTCACGGGCGACACGTTTGACGAGCGACACCCCGACAAAGCACCCACGCTGGAATTTATGCGCGCTTGCGTAGAAATCGCGCCCTGCTATTTTGTAACGGGCAACCACGAATGCGCCATGGTTCGCAGCGAATATTACGAGCTTGAGGCAAAGATCCGCGAAATTGGCGTCAGCGTGCTGCACGACAAGGCGGTTACGCTGGAGCGTGGCAGCGCAAGCATTACCCTGCTTGGCGTGGACGATGAGAATTTTCTCGATGATCCCATCCATACTCCCGAAAAGCTGCGCGAGCTTGCGGGCACGGACGGCTTTACCGTACTGCTTTCGCACCGCCCCGAGTACTTTGGAAGGTATGCCGAATCGCAGATCGATCTGACGCTTTCGGGTCACGCGCACGGCGGACAGTTCCGTCTGCCCCTGATCGGTGGACTTTACGCGCCCGGACAAGGCGCGCTGCCCGAGTATGACAGCGGCGTTTATACGTATGAGAACGCCAATATGGTAGTCAGCCGCGGCATCGGACAAAGCTCGTTCCCGTTGCGATTCAATAATCGCCCCGAGCTTGTGATCGTAACGCTGAGCTGCAATTAACAGTAAGGATAATCAGGAGGTCTATATGGCAAAGCTGCATTTTCTCAAATCCGTTACCGATACGATCAACACGTCGTTTATTATAGAGTCGAACGGCACCCTGCTTGTGGTGGACGGTGGCTTTGAAAGCGAGGAGCCCTATCTTTACGAGTACCTCAAAGCACTCGGCGGACACGTCACGGGTTGGTTCTTGACCCACTTTCACAATGATCACTTCGGCTGCTTTATCACCATGCTGCAAAAGCACCCCGACATTACGGTAGATGCGGTCTACTTCAACTTCCCGCCCGACGAGTATCTTGTGCGCTGGGAGCCCAAGCAAAGCCACAATCCCACCGAGGTTTGGCTCAAGCTGTTCCGCGAGGCGATCGCAGACCGACAGATTCCCGTTATCACCGCCACCGAGGGCGACCTTTACGGTTTTGACGGCGGCAACGTGACCGTACAAGTGCTGCGCACCTATAACGTAGCGTTCAATTACATCAACAATTCCTCTACCGTATACCGCTTTGAAGTGGACGGCAAGAGCATTCTGTTCCTTGGCGACCTTGAACCGGACGGCGGCCGTGAGCTGATCCAAAAGGTGGATCACGCACTCTTGCGCGCAGATTACGTGCAAATGGCGCATCACGGTCAGGGCGGCGTGGAAAAGGAATGCTATGACGTCATAAGACCCACCTATTGCATGTGGCCCACCCCCTCGTGGCTGTGGGATAACATGGGCCCCGGCGGCTACGACACGGGACATTTTCGCACCTTGATCGTGCGCGGATGGATCTCTTCCCTACAATGTGTCAAAAAGCATTACCGCATGATCGACGGCACGCAGGTCATCGATCTGGCACAGGAATAAATCACACAAATCATACGCAATGTATCGTAGGGGCGACCTGCGGTCGCCCGCGGGCGGTCAATGGTCGCCCCTACATGCAAATCCCTTTTGATATAAGGAATATTTTCTCCGAGCCTTGTAGGGGCGATCAGTGATCGCCCGCTCTTAAAACCACATAAACGTCAAAAACGGCGATGATCTTAAAATCATCGCCGTTTTATACGTCTTATTTCAATTTCTCCATATCGGTAGCATAGCACCATTTGCCGCCGATCAGGCGACCGAAGATGTACTTATCGCTGGCAGACTCGGAAAGCACGTAGAGCTTGCCGTTGATTACGACCATTTCCTCGGACATGGGCGCGATCTTGTGATCCATGACCAAAGATGCGCTATCCATAGCGTACAGCGGTACTTTCTTGCCAAGCACCGTGATATCGCCCTGCTTTTGCAGCTTGTTCATGTCGTACTCCAGAATATGCGAGAATGAAAGTCCCCAAGAGGTAGAGAGGTATACGCGCTCGCCGTCAGGGGAAAAGGTCATGCCCTGTACCTGACTGGGCAGGCTAAACGCCACCGTAGGCTCGGGTACGATGCCAAATTCAGCATCCTCGGAGAGCGTATATCTGACCGCAATGGCATAATGCACGTCGCCAGCTTGAGTGGTCATGTGGTGAGATTCGGGTGTGGGATATACCTCCTCGCGGTAGAATTCACCCACAACCATGATATTGCCGTACACCGTAACGAATGCGGGGATCAGATAATCCTGCTCGGATGTCTGCAAGGAAAATTCACCCTTTGCACGCACGGTACCGCCCTGCTCTGCTGCCAGAATTTCTGCAAGCGAGAATACGTACAGGCGCGCGTCGTCCCCCGTTACGTACACGTAGTCACCGTAGCACGCAACACCGCCGCCGTGGCCGAGAAAGGGCGTGCCGTCAGCATTTTGCAAGATCACCTTGCCTACAAGCTCACCCGAGCTCTTTACCACAAACAAGGGCGAGGGGGCACCGGATGCGCAATATCCGCTGAGCAGTATCACCTGCTGCTCTTCGCAGTAGTGCATGCCCTGCGGCACGTAATCATTTGCGATATCGGGAATTGCAAAGCCCTTTTCAGAGGCTGCGTAATAAGGGGCTACCGACAAACGGAAATAGCCGATAAAGCCCAAAACAGCCGTTGCAAGCAACGCAACCACCGCGCCAAGCGCGATCAGCGGAATAAATATGATTTTTTTGTTTTTCATTTGTTGATCTCCTTTTTGTACCATGAAGGTACTACTTTTCTCATATTGTCATACCAAGCAAGCACTTCAGCTTGCTGCTTTTTCATTACGGCGATCTCCTGTTCTCCGAAAGGGATTGCCCACGGCAATGAGCTTAAGGTGTTTGAGCAGATATACAGCGCAAGCAAACGCCAAAAGTCCATTGGAACATCGCCGTCAAAATAACCGTCCACCATGCCCGAGGCAAATGCGGGCGTGGCTTGTGCGCACCACACAATGCGATTAAATTCTTCCCAAGGGTCACCGAAATCATCACGGTCAAAGTCGATGATCACCAATTGACCGTTTGAATCCACCATCATGTTGCCGATATGATAGTCGCCATGCTGATAGCTCTGCGGACGATCTGCAAGCAGGTGGCGATTCACGGTAATATAGTCGAGCAGCGGCGCATCCACATCGTATTTCAAGGGGCAATCGCGATACATGGCGATCTTGCGGTCGATTTTGGCGTTAAAGCGGCTTTCCCACGTGGGCACATGCTCGGGCGCAGGTATTGTATGAATGCGCGCCAGAATCCGCCCTGCATCGTAGCCATATGCGTATTGTCGTTCGGGAGTGAGCGTGGGGATAAATTGCTCTGCGTCTTCACCCACGACATAACTTTGTAGGCTGTAAACGCCCTGTTCGCACTCGCCAAATTCGATCGGTAGGCACATGGGAATGCCCAGCTCTGCCACCCGTTGCATTTGCGCAAATTCTCGCCTTTTGCGCTCGGCACGCTCCGGTGCGGAAATTCGAAGCAGATATTTTGTGCCGTCTGCCGTAACCGCACAGTATTTTTTGTCGCCCGACCAGCCCTTATTGATTGGGGTTCGGGTGATTATCTGGTTAATCATCATTACTCATTCCAAAGTGTAATTGCCGGCAGCAGGTCACCGCCGCCGAACGAATGCCATGCAACCACTCTTTCCTGCTCGGGGATATACAGCAAAAATTGCCCGAACGCGCCGCCCTTGCCGTATGCCTTGCCTGAGCAGATGTTATGGAACTCATAGCCGCGTCTGCGCGTGATCTCTACCCATTCCTCGGACAGAATGCGCTTACCCTGCCACACGCCGCCGCGCAAATACAGCTCGCCAAGCTTTGCCATATCCTCGGTGTAGATATAAAGCCCCGTTGCGCCCAAGGGGTAGCCATAGGGGCACTTGCTCCACGCCATTTCGCGGTAGCCCAGCGGATAGAACATACGCTTCCACAGAAAATCGTC
>JAZRDG010000069.1:0-2100 GCA_045660125.1 Eubacteriales bacterium
TAAGGGTACTTGTGCTTGATGTCCTCGCGGCGATGCTCCTGCGCTACCATACAGCCGCAAACGGCAATCAGCAGCGAGGGCTTTTTTGCCTTGAGGTGCTTATACTGCCCTACGATGGAAAGTGCCTTTTGCTCGGCATGCTCACGGATGGCACAGGTGTTGACCGCGATCAGATCGGCGTCCGCAGGGTCGTCGCAAAGCTCGTAGCCCATGTCCTGCGCCATACCCGCAAGCTTTTCGCTGTCCGCCTCGTTTTGCTGGCAGCCAAAGGTCAGCACAAAGCACTTTGGCGTATGCCCC
Source organism: Eubacteriales bacterium (assembly GCA_045660125.1). Taxonomy (GTDB): domain Bacteria; phylum Bacillota; class Clostridia; order Oscillospirales; family CAG-272; genus SVQP01. The sequence continues at coordinate 301 of JAZRDG010000069.1, forward strand.
AGCACCTCTGCAAGCTGTCCCGTAAAGCCGCGCAGCTTTTCTATATAAACTTGTGCGTCTTTGTAATTTTGTTGGTTCATTTTTTGCAATATTCCTCAATTATTATAGTATCTCAATTTATTATTATACTACATAAATACGCGTATTGTCAAGGATTTTGTAAAATTGCATTGCAAAATGTAGCGGTAAATCGCTCCTTTGCTTCAAAATCCATGGCGCCCGTATAAAGACTTTCCAGCTCGAAATGGTACTCCCCTGCGCGCATAAAGCTTTCACAGGCGGCATCGATGGCACTGTCGGCAAGCCGCCCCGCAAGCCTTGCTTCACCGCGCACGCCGCGCAATGCATCGGGATCGCACACGCGACGCAGATCTATGCGCTGTATGTCCTTGCCTGCGGCGCTTTGCACGTTGTTTGCCGTGACGCAAAGGCGGTTATCGGGAAAATACAGCGTGACGGTCTTATCCGGAAACAGCACGTGCGGTGCGCGACGCACGGCACATCCGCGCTCCTTTGCCATGCGATACAGCGCATCCATGAGCGTATATTCCACACCGTAAAAGGCCGAGAGCACCACAAGGCGATCGGCTGCCCTTTCATAGGTGTCAAAATGCACCCTGCCCTTCATGCCAATACTGTCGGAAAGCCCGATGCGCTCGTCAAAATCTCGCCCCTTGGGATATACCCGCGAGATCTTGGCGGCAAGGCGCGAAATCTTATCCCCGTCCACACAAGGCGCGATCAGGCTGTCACGTGCCGTCAGCATCTTGCCTGCCGCACCGAGATAGGCATAGCTGCGATCAAAGCAAGCCTGCTTATACCCCATCAGCGTGCGAATGCGCGCTGCATGCTTGGCAAGCCTTTCGCGATCCCAAAAGTCACCGAGATTGACGATCACGTCGCGCACACCGGGCAGCATGGGCTCCATGACGTGCGGCGGCGTGGCATCGGCAAGTGCGATGCAGCCCGCGCGGGGATGCGTCAGGATCACGCCATCCAAGGATCCCGAATCGGACGAGCAGGCGTAAAGCTCGGCGTGCCAGCCTTGCTTGATCGCCTCGGTTGCCACGTCTCCGATAAAGCGGCTCTTGCCCGTGCCCGGGCCGCCCTTGATCATATATAAGCGCGAGATGCGCTCGTGCGCAAAGCACCGCTCAAAATAGCTGACAAAGCCGCGCGCAGAATTGGCGGATGCAAAATAGATCTGTTTGCTGTTTTCTTGCATACAAGGTCCTCTCAGTTCTGTAATTTTACTGCCATTGTATGCAAAAATAGGGATAAATGACAAGGTTATGCAAGAAAAACTTCCCTCAACGGTCTCCCAAAAAGAGCGGACGCGTATGGAAGGCTCTCCTCCGGGAGGGAGCTGGCGCCGCAGGCGACTGAGGGAGAATGCGAATACTTGGGTTTCAAAGCGTTATCCCAGAACGGCTAACCAACCTGATTAGACCGCAGCTCTCCCTCAGTCGCGTTCCGCGCCAGCTCCCTTTGCACAAGGGAGCCTTTCTTTTTCATTCTTGTGCAGATTCTTCCTAATTAGACAGCCTCTTTTCCGGAAACACAGTATAACGCGATTTTGTATTTTTACTCAAACGCCCTTTTGATCTCCACCTTATACATAGCGCTCTCGCCTGCTACGCGTATGTCAAACTCCTTGCCGAGACAACCCGTTGCGGTGAAAGATTCCGTGCCGTTAATAACAAAGTCGTGCCATATACTTGCCGTTTCATAGCAGTAGAGATACACTCTTGCGTTTCCCTCCGTTACCGATGACGTAACCGTAAACGTTATCGAATCTGT
>JAZRDG010000070.1:0-25408 GCA_045660125.1 Eubacteriales bacterium
AACCTATGTTGAAAGGAAAACTATGAAATTATTCGACTCTCACGCACATTATTTTGATCATAAATTCGACACTTTGGAGGGTGGGGCGGACGCGCTGCTTTCTTCGCCCGTCATTACCGATACCGTCGGCTGGATCATCAACGTCGGTACAAATCCCGATACCAACCGCCGCTGCATTGAGCAGACCGCGCGCTACGATTTTATGTGGTGCGCCATCGGTATTCATCCCGAGGATTGCCAGCATCTGACCGATACTCCCGACACGGTGCTTGCCCAGCTCTACGCGCAGCTCTCCGACCCCGCCGTCCGTCAGCGTGACAAGATCGTTGCCATCGGTGAGATCGGCTTTGACTACTACTGGCAGCCGGTCAACAAGGAGCTGCAAAGGGAATATTTCGCCCGTCAGCTGGAAATGGCGCGCGAGCTTGACCTGCCCGTCATTATCCATGACCGCGAGGCGCATGGTGATTGCCTTGCCATGATCAAGCAGTATCCCGGTGTGCGCGGCGTGTTTCACAGCTATTCGGGCAGCGATGAAATGGCGAAGGAGCTCTTGAAGCTTGGCTGGTATCTCTCGTTCGGCGGTCCTGTGACCTTCAAAAATGCAGAGAAGGTCAGACGTGCCGCAAGCGTTGTGCCGCTTGACCGCCTGCTGCTTGAAACCGATTGCCCCTACCTGACGCCGCACCCCTATCGCGGACAGATCAACCACTCGGGGCACATGCACCTAGTAGCCGAAATGCAAGCCGAGCTGCATTCGGTTGCAATTGAGCAGATCGCGGAAATTACCGCGAATAATGCTAAGCAACTGTTCAAAATACCGTAAATTTGTATAATATCAACAAAAAAGAGGGCGTAATTTTTACGCCCTCTTTGCAAAAAAATCAATCGCATGTCTTGAAAAATTGTGCGTGGTGCTGTATAATAAAGGAGTATGTTGTATCTTTTTACGCATATTTGCACATGAAAAAACAATTTCGTTTTGCAATAAATTCAAATGAAAGGGATCCCTCGTCCCGGCAATAGGTCGGGAAAAAGGGAACAAGGAACACTACCATGGCTACTTTTAACACCAAGCAAATCAGAAACGTTGCGCTGATGGGTCACGGCGGCTCGGGCAAGACCTCTCTTGCAGAGTCTATGCTGTACGTATCCGGCGGCATTGACCGTATGGGTAAGACCACCGACGGCAATACCGTATGCGACTTTGACGCAGAAGAAAAGGCAAGAGGCTTCTCTCTGTCCGCTTCTCTGGCACACGTTTTCTGGAAAGATATTAAGATCAACGTGATTGACGCTCCCGGCTATCTTGATTTCGAGGGCGAAGTAAACCAGGCAGTTCGTGTTGCTGACAGCGCGCTGATCATGGTTGACGGTAAGGCAGGTCTTGAGGTTGGTACCGAGCTCGCATGGGATAAGGCATGCGCTATGGGTATCCCGAAGGCATTCTTTATCAACAAGTGCGACGATCTGGACGCACACTTCAACAAGACCTTTGCAGAGCTGCACGACAAGTTCGGTAACTCTCTGTGCCCTGTATTCATTCCCGTTGGTAAGAACGGTAAGGACATCACCATGATCGACCTGATCGACATGAAGGCTTACGTTTACGACGACAGCGGCAAGAGAACCGAGACCGCTATGACTCCCGAACTGGAAGCAAACGCTGAAAGATATCAGGAAGTTCTCAAGGAAGCACTTGCAGGTACCTCCGACGAGATGATGATGAAGTTCTTCGACGGTGAAGATTTCACCAAGGAAGAGTCCCTTGAGGCTATGCACCAGGGTATCATCGACGGTACCATCACTCCCGTATTCTGCGGCGCAGCTACCAGACTTTGGGGCGTTGTTGCTGTGATGGATGCAATCGTGGATTCCTTCCCCAGACACACCGCTAAGAAGGTTGAAAAGCTGGCAAACGGCGAAGAGATCAAGATCGACGTTGAGGGTGATCCCGCTCTGTTCGTATTCAAGACCATCGCAGACCCGTTCCTTGGCAAGATGTCTCTGTTCAAGGTTATGAGCGGTACTGTTAAGAGAGATATGGTGCTGACCAACCTGACCAGCGATGCGCAGGAAAAGATGGCGCACATCTACATCATGAAGGGCAACAAGCAGACCGAGGTTGACGAGCTGGCTTGCGGTGATATCGGTATGGTTGCAAAGCTTTCCGACACCAACACCAACGACACTCTGTCCGCAGGCGGCAACGCTTACGCTGCTACCAAGTACCCCAATCCTTACATGTGCCAGGCTATGATGCCCGCAACTGCTAAGGACGAGAGCAAGATCTCCCAGGCTATCGCAAGAATGACCGAGGAAGACCTGACTCTGAAGTATGAAAACAACCCCGAGACCAAGCAGATGCTGATCTACGGTCTGGGTGACATGCACCTGAGCGTTCTGGCTGCTAAGATGAAGGGCAAGTTCGGCGTACAGATCAAGCTGGATACTCCCAAGATTCCTTACCGTGAAAAGATCACCAAGAAGTGTGACGTTGAAGGTAAGCACAAGAAGCAGAACGGTGGTTCCGGTCAGTACGGTCACGTTAAGGTAAGATTTGCTCCCGGTGATGAGGAAGGCCTGACCTTTATCGATGCAACCGTTGGCGGTTCCGTTCCCAAGAACTTTATCCCCGCAGTTGAAAAGGGCCTGCAGGATGCTATGGCAAAGGGTATTGCCGGCTATCCTATGGTTAACCTGAAGGCTGAGCTGTATGACGGTTCTTACCACGCAGTTGACTCGGATGAACTTTCCTTCCGTACTGCTGCAAACCTGGCATACAAGAAGTGCCTTGAAATGTCCGCTCCCGTACTGCTTGAGCCTGTAGGCAGCCTGTTCATCACTGTTCCGGATGCTATGGTGGGTGACATCATGAGTGACATTCCCAAGCGCCGCGGTAACGTTATGGGTATGAACCCTGCAGAAAACAAGCCCGGCTACACGGTAGTTGAGGCAGTTGCTCCCAAGTCCGAGCTGGTATCTTACCCGATCGACCTGCGTGCAATGAGCCAGGGCAGAGCATCCTTTGAGTTTGAAGTAACCGGTTACGACGTAGTACCCGCGAACATTGCTCAGAAGGTAATCGACGAGGCTAAGAAGGCTGAGTAATTCAAGAAATTTAAGGGCTGTCGCCAAAGCGACAGCCCTTTTTTTACCCTCACCACGCGGACACCCATCGATGAAAAGTTTTCGCCCGCCTTCCCACCCCACACGGACAACCCCATCGATGAAAAGTTTTGGTCGAGCTTTTTCAAAAGCTCGCAGGGTCTTGGGGCAGCGCCCTGAGTCGCGCCCGCAGGCGCGAAACTCTCTTTAACGCCGTTTTTTGGTTCTTTTTTGCGGCTACTCCGTCAAAAAAGAACGGAGAAAATTTATTCAGCGTAATGAACAAACGTTTGTAGGGGAGGATAGTATCCTCCCGCCAGCGTTGAATTGGGATTGCCGACACCCAAACGGATACCCGATCTCTTTACTGGCGGGAGGATACTATCCTCCCCTACAAGAAATGATGTTGGTTGCCCGTTGGGGTGAAGTGTGAGAAACCTGTTTCCGTACTTTTTCTTGGCTATGTAGCCGCAAGAAAAAGTACCAAAAAGAACGGCGAGTAAGGGTTTCACCTCTGCGGAGGCGACCAAGGGCTGCGCGCCCTTGGATGGGCGGTCGCTTTTTGGAAAAAGCGACGCAAAAACTTTTCAGCGTTTTTGCTTGACCGTTTGGTGAAACTTTTTCGTCGCGCTCGACAGGGTGCGACGCTTTTTTTATGCGCGTTATGCTATCATATGTGCAATCAATTACGAAAGGATGCAAGACAATGGGCAAAGCATCATTTACTTACGAGGAAACAGGCCTTTTCCTCCGTGTCAAACTCAAGGGCGATATCGATCACCACAGCGCAATCTCGGTGCGCAGCGGTATGGATACGCTGCTTTATCAAAAGCGGCCGCGCCGTCTTTATCTCGATCTTTCGGGTGTGGATTTTATGGATTCATCCGGTCTTGGCTTGATCATGGGGCGTTACGCGCTCATGAAAGAGATAGGCGGTGACGTTGTCGTGTGCGAGCCAACTGCTGCCGTGGATCGCATGCTGCGACTCGCGGGGCTTGAGCGCGTGGTGCGTATCGAACGCGCAAAAGCAGCACAATCAGCGCAATCGGCTCCCGTGGCATCGGACAAGCCTCGCGCTCGTCGCGCAAGAAAGGAGGTGCTCAAATGAAGCAAAACAAGTTCAACGCCAAGGTGGTTAACAAAATGCAGATCAAGCTGCCCTCGCTTTCGGTCAACGAGGGCATGGCGCGTGCCGCGGCTGCCGCTTTCGTCTCTCAGCTTGACCCAACCGCTACCGAGCTTGCGGATATCAAATGCGCGGTGTCCGAGGCGGTCACCAACAGCATCGTGCACGGCTACCGTGACACGGTGGGGCAGGTGCGCATGACTGTCAAGCTATGCCAAGGGCGCATCGTGCGCATTGAGGTGGCGGACAAGGGCTGCGGTATTGCCGACGTCAAGCAAGCGCGGCAGCCTCTTTTCACCACGGACGCTGCAGGTGAGCGCAGCGGCATGGGCTTTACGGTCATGGAAAGCTTTACCGACGGCGTGCGCGTGTCCTCAAGACCCGGCAAGGGAACGACTGTCACCATGGTCAAGGTGCTATCCGATCTGGACATCTCTACATAACGCATAGCAGAGGTGATAGATATCGAAAATTCAATCGCGCAGGAGCGCACGCAAAAGAACAGAGAGCTGCTGATCTTGGCAGGGCGGGGAGACGAGCAGGCACTTGAGCAGCTTGTCATCGACAACATGGCGCTGGTGCGCAGCGTGGCGCTCAAATTCAAGGACAGGGGAACCGAATACGAGGATCTTGTGCAGATTGGCACGATAGGCATGCTCAAAGCCATTCGCTCTTTTGATACGGAGCGCGGCACTGCGTTTTCCACCTATGCCGTGCCACTCATCGTAGGTGAGATCCGCAAGCACTTGCGTGATGACGGACCGATCAAGGTGGGCAGGGAATACAAGCGCATGGGTGCGGCGCTGCTTGGTGAGCGCAACCGCATGATTGCGCAAACGGGCAAAGAGCCCTCGATTGGCGAGCTTGCCAAGCGTTGCGGTGTGTCTGCAGAGGATGCCGCGGTTGCGCTGGATGCGGTCGCGCCCGTGTCTTCGCTTTCCGAGACCGTGTACGATGACGGCGGGCTGACCCTTGAGGGAACGCTGCCCGATCAGGACAGCGCGGACGAGACCGAGCGCATGCTGGACAGGCTCGCGCTCTCGCAAGCCATTGACCGACTTGATCCGCTTTGGCGCAAGATCGTGCTGCTGCGGTACTGGCGAAACATGACCCAACAGCAGGTCGCGCTGACGCTTGGACTCTCGCAGGTCAAGGTCTCACGCGAGGAGAAAAAGATCATGGAGCGCCTTCGGGAGCTGCTCGGTGGGGCGTAAGTACGACAAAAAAGTAAAATAATTGTTTAGAAAACAACAAAAAATTACAAAATGGCGCATAAAAATCCGCGTGTTCATGCAAAACACGCGGATTTTTTGCTGCTTTTAAATTTTCTCAATCTTCCCAACCTTGGCTTTTTCGTGGATCTCGTAGCGCTCGCTGTACTGGAGCAGCTCGATCTCGCAGCCCTCGCCAATCTTGACCGTGCGTCCGGACACACGGGGACAGGTGACGTACTCGATATCGATCTCGTCACCCTCAACGGATTGCTGCACTTCAATGCCGTTTACGCGTTTGTCTTTTATGTGAATCGTAATAAGGTTTTTGAAAAATTTACGCGGGTTGTATCGCGTTATAATGCGGCTGCCTCCGATACTGCCGATCACGCAGCCGTCCTTGGTGTTGATCTCCAGCGTTTCCGCATTGAGTAAGCCGTCGCAGTTGATGCTGCCGTGAATGCTCGCAATTTCTGCTTCAATATCCTCGTCCACGTTGAGTCCTCCGTGCACTTCAAGCGTGCCGCATTTCAGGCTTCCGTCTACGTTGATGCCGCCCGAAAAGTGCGCGTTATCAATTGCGGTAATGCTGCCGTCGCAATTGAATCCGCCGGAAACGTGCAAGGATCTTGTAACGATATCACCGTCAAAATTACATGCGCCCGAGATGTGAATTTCTCCGGTGCATTCTACTGAATCATCTGCGCTTGCAGAACCGGATATATGCAGCTCGGTACATTTGACCTTGCCCCCAATATTGCCGCTGCCGCTGATTTTGATTACGTCGTATTCTCCTGCGGGAACTGTTCCCGCGCCCGAAATTTTCATATCCATAGTATTTATCCTTTACTTTATCAGATTTGTCAGATCGACCTGCTCACCGTTGCCCTTGTCCAGCGTAATGCTTTGCACGTCCGAAAGGAGAAAGGTGCGGTCGCCGTAGACGGTTTTGATAGTCAGCACCGCCGTGTTTTTTGCTTGATTGTTGAGTTGTCCGGCAAGATCATCCAGCGAGATCTCTTCCTTTTGCCCCAGAATCATTTCCACGCGCTCGCAGATCAGAGCCTTGGGGAAAAAGGTCTCCTGACCCGTCACGGTCGCTTTTTTGATAAACCAATCCTCGGGAATCAGCCCCTTGCGCTTCCAGCGGTACAGCGCGCCGTACGAGATGCCGTAACGCTCAAGCAGCTCCTTTTTTGATAATAATTCCTGCTCCATAGATCCTCCTTTGCATGTCAGAGTAACAATGTTACGCTGTTATTATAGCATAACAATGTTACGCTGTCAAGAAGTTTTGCGAAAAAAACTTGCACTTGCGCAAAAAAAGGGAACAACCCTTGCGGATTGTTCCCATGATTTTGACAATAGTGAGTTATTCAGCGGTAGAAACCACGAGGATATCCCCGTCATGGTGACCGTTCATGCATTTTTCAAAAGCTTCCTCATCATCCCATTCGATGAGCATTTCTTTCAGAGCCTTCTTCTTTTTGATGAGCTTGACGATGAACACTACGCCAACTGCAACAACTGCAGATACTGCCAAGGAGATCAATACGATCTTCCACACGTCAATTTTTTTGTTCTGTTCCATATATGTCACCTCCGAAAAATATTTCTACACACATTATATAGCAAAACGCTGTGAAAATCAAGTGCTTTTCGACAATTTTTGATGCTTTCACGGCAAAAATGCCATAAAGTTTTCAAACAATTCACATTTTTTCGCGCATACGCAAGGCATTGGAAAATTTTTTGAAAATCTGCCTAAAAAGTGTGACAGAATCGAGATTTTGTGTTATAATGGTTAGCGACCGATCAGGGAAGGGGGGAGCTTATGACCTACAGACAAATATGTGAAGTCTTGCAAGCTGCGGGAATTGAAAACGCACGCGACGAGGCGAGATTGCTGCTTGGGCATTTTTGCGGCGTGACGCCTGCACAGCTACCCTTTCGCATGGACGAGGATTTTGCTTGCCAGCAGCTTGCGCAGGCGGTTGCGCGCAGACAGGCGCGCGAGCCGCTGCAGTATCTGCTTGGCGAGTGGGAGTTTTTCGGCATGCCGTTCTCGGTCAGCCCGGATTGTCTGATCCCCAGACCCGATACCGAGCTTTTGGTCGAGCGCGCCATCGAAATGCTGCCGCGCGGTGCGCATTTTGCGGATTTTTGCACGGGCAGCGGCTGTATTGCATGCGCTGTGCTTGCCAACAGACCCGACACACGCGCGACCTTGGTGGATGCGTTTGCGCCTACCTTGGAAATGGCACGCGTCAACTGTGAAAAGAACGGCGTTCTTGCGCGCGCCCGTCTGTGCCTGCAAGACCTGCTTTTGCCCTTGGAGGGCGCGTTTGAAGCAAAATTCGATTGTATTCTGTCAAATCCTCCGTACATTCCCACCGAGGTGGTCAAAGGTCTTGCTCCCGAGCTTGCGCATGAGCCGCAGGTGGCGTTGGACGGCGGCGAGGATGGCATGCTGTTTTACAAGCATTTTCTGATGCAATCCGAGCACGTGCTGGCAAAGAGCGGATTTTGGCTGTTTGAGATCGGCTACGATCAAGAGGACGCTATCCAAAGTCTTGCCAAGCAGCTTGGCTTTTTATGCGAGGTGGAGCGCGATCTTGGCGGAAATCCTCGCGTTGCGTACGTATACAGATAATTACCCCGAAAAAGGAGATACATACATTGAATATCGTAGTTTTGATGGGCGGACTTTCGCCCGAAAGAGACGTTTCGCTGACCTCGGGCTCGCTGGTCGCAAATGCACTGATCAGAAAAGGGCACAGAGTTTGCCTGCTTGACGTTTATCTTGGCATCCAGCTTTCCGAAAAAGGACTTGACGATTGCTTCTCTGTGCAGCCCTATCCTGCTTACAGCGTCAGCGAGCAGGTGCCCGATCTTGAGGCGATCAAGGAAATGAGCGGCAACGGCGAGGCAAAGATCGGTGCAAACGTCATACCGCTTTGCAAATATGCCGACGTGGTGTTTATGGCGCTGCACGGAGACATGGGCGAGAACGGACAGCTGCAGGCAACGCTGGATGCGTTCGGCATCCGCTATACGGGCTCGGGTTACGTGGGCAGCCTTTTGGCAATGGATAAGGATCTGGCAAAGAAAATGCTGGTTGGCGCGGGTGTTCCCACGCCTGCGTGGACCTTGGTGGATCTTGCAGGCGAGATTCCCGCAAAAGTGCCCGCAGAGGTGGGATATCCTTGCGTGGTCAAGCCCTGCTCGGGCGGATCGAGCGTGGGCGTTTCCATGGTGGATAACGAGCAGGAGTTTGCGCGTGCCATGCAGGCGGCTGCCAAGTACGAAAGATACGTGCTTGTGGAAAAGCGCATCGTGGGCAGGGAGCTGACCGTGGGTATTGTGGACGGTCAGGTGCTGCCTGCGATCGAGATCATTCCGGGAGAGGGCTTTTACGATTACGCCAATAAGTATCAGGGCGGCAAGACGCTGGAGATCTGTCCTGCGCCGATCGACCAGCAGACCGCCGCGCAAGCAGCAGCGCTGACCAGCCGCGCCTTTGACGCTTTACGCCTTGGCGGATACGCGCGCTTTGACTGGATGCTGGATACGGACGGCGGACTTTGGTGTCTGGAAGCCAACACGCTGCCCGGTATGACTCCCACAAGCCTTTTGCCGCAAATGGCAGCTGCAGTGGGCATCGATTACGATTCGCTTTGCGAAAAGCTGGCGTATCTTGCGCTGAAATAAAGCATAAATAACCCGTTTTGCGCCGCTTTGGACGCAGGACGGGTTGTTTTTTTCGGCAAACTGCCCGATTGTGCAAAATGGGTTTTGTGAAAAACGCAGAAATGTAGCAAATACAAGGAAAAAGTAACCGTACCCCCTCCCCAAAATGCTGCCTATGTGATATAATTATATGTAATGACAATCGAGCCCGGACAAAATCTGTGACGGAAGGGATTTTGAAAATGAAAACAAGAGTATTGACCTTGATGCTTGCATGTGTGATTTTGCTTGGCATGCTTGCCGCATGCGCCACACCCAACCAGGAAGAGCAGGGCTCCGACGAAAACCTGGAGTCCGTATCTGGGGACGTATACCAGGAGGCGCTTGCGAAGCTGACGGTGGACATGAACGGTGATGATTTCGTGGTGCTTGGCCGTGGCGACGCGGGCAGCTCTGTTTCCGAGATCATGCGCGAGGAGGCAAGCTCCGACCCGCTGGAGAACGCGGTCTATAACCGTAATCGCGATCTTTCCGAGATCTGCAAACTCAACTATATAGCAAAGCTCACCCCCTCCGATGCGCTGTCCGATACGCTTTCCAACGATATCAAGGCAGGCGCGGGAGAGTATGCCATCGCCTTCCCGGATATGCGTGTGGCAGGCACTATGGCAACCAAGAGCATGCTCAAGGATTTCAACGATCTGAGCTATATCGATCTGGATGCCGAATGGTGGGATCAGGGCACTGCCGAGATGAGCGTTGTGGGCAGAACCTTCTGGATGAACAGTGATATCAATTACCTGGCGCATGACGTCACCTTCCTGACGCTGTTTTCCAAGGTTATGGCACAGTCGCAGGGACTTGACGATCTGTACGAGACGGTCAACAACGGCGAATGGACGGTTGACTTGTTCAGTGCAACCGCCAAGCTGGTGTCCTCGGATCTGGACGGTAACGGCAAGTATAACGAGAATGATGCATACGGTCTGATCGGCACGTCCACCATGGGATTTGCTATGTTCTACGGCTCCGAGATGCGTTACGTTGCTTGTGACGAGGACGGCGAGCCTTACCTTGCAATGACCGACACCGATCTGCTCAAGGCATCTGATCTTCTGGACAAGGTGCTGGATCTGCTTTACAGCGGTCACAGCTCCTATATCGTAGCTGCCGGTAAGGAACAAGAGGCGCTGCACATGTTTATCAATAATCAGGGTCTGTTTTATCTGGAGTGCGCAGGCTATATCAACAGCTTGCGTAACATGTCGGACGATTTCGGCGTGCTTCCGCTTCCCAAGTACAGCCAGGAGCAAGAGAGATACGCGACCTACGTCAACCCCGTATCCTCCACCATGGTCGTGCCGGTAGGTCCCAAGAATTATGACGATCTGAGCAAGGCGATCGAAACCATGGCGATCCTGTCCTCCGAGTCGGTCATTCCGACCTATTATGAGCTGGTGCTTAAGCGTAAGACCGTTCGTGACGAGGAATCGGCACAGATGCTGGACATCATTTTCTCCAACCGTATCTATGACCTTGCCTGCTTCTACGAGCAGATCGGTCTGATGCACATTTTCCAGGGCGCAGTCAATGCAAAAACCAATTCCTACTCCTCCAAGTACAGCTCTGCTGCGAAAAAGGCAGAAAAGGAGCTGACCAGAATCATACGCAGGATCGAGGAGACCGAATAAAGCCGAAAAACAAAAAACAACACATATAAAACGGAGGTTACCAATGAAAGTAAAGAGCTTAAGTGTATTTCTTGCAGCCTTGATGCTGCTGGCATGCCTTGTGGGCTGCGTGGATTCACAGGATCCCGAGGAGCAGGGCTCCGGAAACACCGAGGTAGAGACCGACGCGTATCTGGAAGCGCTTGATAAGATCGATATCGATCTGGACGGTGCGGATTTCGCAGTCGTTTGCCGTAACGATGCAGGCAACGCGCAGAATGAAATGATGCGCGAGGAAACCAGCTCCGACCCCTTGGAGGCGGCTGTGTATACCAGAAACCTGCTGCTTGCAGAGAAGTGCAACATCAACTATTTCGTATCTCCCGTAGGCACGGGCGAAATCGTTTCCACGATTGAAAACGATATCAAGGGCGGCTCGGGTGAGTATAGCGCTGCAATGCCCAATATGGTGGGCGCAGGCACCATGGCAACCCGTGGCTTGATCCGCGATTTTCACGATCTGCCTTATATCGATCTGGACGCTGCATGGTGGGATCAGGGTACTGCTGCCATGAATATCGGCGGTAAGGTATTCTGGATGAACAGTGACGTCAACTTCCTGGCGCACGACGTTACCTTCCTGATCCTGTTCTCCAAGGTGCTTGCTGAAAAGGAAGGCCTTGACAACCTGTATGAGACGGTTGAAAATCAGGAATGGACGCTGGACGTATTCGGCTCTTACGTAGAAAAGGTTACGCACGATGCAAACGGTGACGGTAAGTACGACAGCAACGATACCTTCGGTCTGATCGGTACTTCTGCTATGGGCTCTACCATGTTCTACGCTTCCGGCTTGAAGTACGTTGACTGTCCTCCCGATGACGATCCTTATCTGTGCATGACCGACTCCGACCTGCTCAAGGCAACCGATCTGCTTGACAAGGTGCTGGGCATCTTCTACGCAGGCAATTGCACCTATATCGTAAAGGCAGGCGACGAGGCAACGGCAAAGAATATGTTTGCAGCAAACCAGGGCCTTTTCTACAGTGAGGTTGCAAGCTATATCGTAAACCTCAAGGATATGTCGGACGATTTCGGCGTGCTTCCCGTACCGAAGTACGATAAGGCACAGGAAAAGTATACCACCTGGGTACACAGCATTTCCTCCACCATGGTCGTTCCCGTAGGTCCGCAGAATGCAGATGACGTCAGCAAGGTGCTGGAGTGCATGGCAATCCTGTCGGGCAAGCACGTTATCCCCACCTACTATGAGCTGGTGCTTAAGCGCAAGACCGTACGTGACGAGGAGTCCGCGGGCATGCTGGATATCATTTTCTCCAACCGTACTTACGACCTTGTAAACTACTACAGCGAGCTTTCGCTTGCAGGCACGTTCCAGGGTGCGGTCAACAGCCAGAACAATTCCTTCGCTTCCTCCTATCAGAGAGCAAGAAACAAATCCGAAAAGGCGCTCAATAAGCTGATCAAGAAATTTGAGGAATGATAAGAAGGGGATAATCCCTTTAAGGAGCAAAAATGGATTTTTGGTGTAAACCGTCTGCCGAGCGGGTGTTCAAGCATACCCGCAAGCAAAAAAACGACTGTGCAAGATTGTGCTTGCACACGGGCAAGAATATGTTTGTCAGCGCGCAGATGCTGCTGCGTGAGGTTGAGGGCGAATTTGACGTGACTGACGTGACCCTTTCGGGAATTCCCGAGGGCGTGAGTGCCGAGATCTGCGTGCAGGAGTATGCCGTATTCAACGACGGGCTGCCGTATCCGGATATTCAAAAGCCGGGTAAGCGCGTGCACGTGCCGGGCAATACCACGCAGGGGATCTGGCTGCATTTGTGGGTATCCGAGGCTGCTGCCGAGGGGAAGACCGGCATTGTGTGCTCGGTCAAGACCACGCGCGGCGATTTTGATGCACACCTGATGCTGCGCGTCTATCCCGTAGTCATTCCCGAGCCTGCGGATTCCGCGTTTGGGCACGAGTATTTCTTTTGCGCCACGGGCTATTTCCCGCCCGAGGGCAGAGCTTGGGAGCCGCCCGTCAAGCCGTTTTACGCCACCTATCGCTATGCGGATCAATGGTGGGAGCTGATGGCAAATTACGCACGCGCCATGAAGGTGCTGCGCGTCAACAGCCTGAATATCACGCCCATCGATTTTCTGATCGATGCGGGCACCAAGCGTATTTCCCAGACCGAATGGCACTTCGACTATACGCTGCTTGACCGCTTTATCGAGTTGTTTTTGAAGGAGGGCAGCTTCCGTTATCTGACGCTGAGCGCGCCTGTCGGCTCGGTATGGGGCAAGACCATTTTGGGCTGCGGCGATCACGGAGATATCGTTTGGTACGAGATCGGAACACCCGACGCCGAGCATTGGGCAAGAGCGTATTGGGGCGGCATGTACAAGCATTTTGCCGAAAAGGGCTGGCTTTCCATGCTGAATTTGCGCCTGCAGGACGAGCCGCACTCCACCGAGTATTGGTTCTGGGCAAGAGAGATCGTCAAAGAGGTCTGCCCGGGCATTCCTTGCGGCGAGCCGCTGGATACCCATGCTATTTCGGTGCAGCTGGCAGGCGAGTGCAACCAGTACGTGCCAAGACTTGAGGTATATGCAAGCGATCCCTATTTCTATCGGGAAAGACAGAAGGCAGGGGATACCGTTTGGTGCTACAGCTGCTGCTTCCCCGAGGAGAACTGGTGGCTCAACAAGTTTATTGATCTGCCGCATTCCTATAGCAGAATGATCAAGTGGGCTTGCTATTCGCAGGGCATTACGGGATTTTTGCATTGGGGCTTTAACTACTGGGGCGACAAGACCATTTACGGTATTCAGCCCGCAGCAAGATACAAGGGAGACGGTTATATCGTATATCCCGACGTTGAGCATTTTGACGTGCTGCACTCCAATCGAGGCGTGGCAACGCGCGAAGGGCTTTACGATTGGGAGCTCTTGCATATGCTTGAGCAAAAGGATGCTGCAGCAGCCATGGCGATCAGCTGCTCGGTAGCACGCACGTTTGAAGATTTTACCGACAACGCAGAGAATTTGGATGCAGCGCGTATGAAGCTGCTGGAAGCACTTTGCGAGTAAGCCTTGGGCTTAGAAAGGACTGACTTATGAAACCTGCATGGATTGCATTGATCTCTGTCGCGGTAGTAGCGGTACAGGGAATCCTGCTTTTGGCAACAAGCGCTACGGGCGTATTATTTATCGCATCTGTAATCAACGCGGTCAAATGACCGAAATAAGGGGTGGCGGGCATACCGTCACCCCATTTCCGCGTAAGGAGAGAACAACTTATGAAGCAAAAGGGAAAGGGTAGATTTTATCTTGCACTCGTGCTGTTCGGTCTGCTTGGGCAGATCGCATGGGTGGTCGAGAATATGTACCTCAACGTATTTATTTATAAAATGTTTGCGGCGTCGCCCGGAGACATCCGCCTGATGGTCAGTGCCTCTGCGGTGGCTGCTACGCTGACCACCATTTTCATGGGCGCGCTTTCGGATAAGATCGGCAAGCGCCGCCTGTTTATCTCGGGCGGCTATATCCTGTGGGGCATTTCGATCTTTGCGTTTGCCGCCTTGCGTGTGGATTTTATCAGCGCGATCATTCCCATGACCGTGTCTGCCGCCACCGTGGGCATTTCGCTGACCGTTGCGCTGGACTGTTTGATGACCTTTTTCGGCTCGAGTGCAAACGACGCGGCGTTTAACGCGTGGCTGACCGACAGCACGACCGAGAAAAATCGCGGTGCTGCCGAGGGTCTGAACGCCATGATGCCGCTGATCGCGATCCTGTTCGTATTTGGCGGTATGATGCTGGTGCCTGCGTCGCTTTCGCAGGATATGCCCGCATATTGGACGCTGATGTTCTGCGTGATCGGCGGACTTGTGCTGATCGCGGGCGTGCTGGGCTTCTTCTTGATCAAGGACCCCGAGATCAAGCCTGCCAAGGACGGCTATTTTTCCTCGGTGCTGTACGGCTTCCGTCCGTCTACCGTGGGGCAGCATCCGCAGCTGTACGTGCTGCTTGGCGTGTTCGTGCTGTTCAATATTGCCATTCAGATCTTTATGCCGTACCTCATCATTTACTACGAGGTATCGCTTGGCATGGCGGATTACGTGTTCGTCATGGCACCTGCCATTATCCTTGCCTCGGTTGCAACCGCGTTTTGGGGCAGGGTATACGATAAAAAGGGCTTTAAACTGACAGGCATACTGGCAATGATCTGGCTGTGCGTGGGCTTTGTGGTGCTGTATCTGTGCCGCGGCAAGGCGCTTGTGTTCGTTGGCTCGCTGCTCATGATGTGCGGTTACCTTTGCGGTGCGGCTGTGTTCGGTGCAAAGATCCGTGATCTGACGCCTGCGGGTAAGGCAGGCAGATTGCAGGGCATCCGTATCTTTACGCAGGTGCTGCTGCCGGGTGTCATCGGACCTTGGATCGGTGAGCTGGTGCTTGCCGATGCAGAAAAGATCGTCAACGGCGACGGTACGGAATCTTTTGTGCCGTCTGCAGATATTTTCCTTGCCGCGCTGGTGGTGGCAGCCGTGGTGCTGCTTTTGGTTGCGCTGCTGGGAGAAAAAAAGCAACCTCGCCTGCAGGAGCTGCACACGCCCTTTGAGGATGACGAGAGCGCGTGGGAGAGGGAATATCCCAGACCCTCGATGCGCCGCGAGAGCTGGCAAAGCCTTTGCGGTGAATGGGAGCTTTCGGTGATTGGTAAGGAGTCGGTGCTTGGTGAAGCGGGAATCCGGTCACTTGGTAACGTCCGCGTGCCGTTCCCGCCCGAGAGCAGACTTTCGGGTATTCAAAGACAACTGAAAGCATATAAAGAATGGATGTATGAGCGCACGTTTGATGTGCAAAAGCAGCCCGACAGCCGTATACTGCTGCACTTTGGTGCGGTGGATCAGGATTGCACGGTCATGATCAACGTTATGACACTCGATCAAAGAGTTGGAATGCACGAGGGCGGATATTTGCCCTTCACGATGGATGTGACGGAGTTTGTGCATCAGGGCACTAACCGCATCAGGGTATATGTCACCGATCCGCTTGACCACGAGCTTGGCTGGGGCAAGCAGAGAGTTGACCGAGGCGGCATGTGGTACACGCCCGTCAGCGGTATCTGGCAGCAGGTATGGCTGGAGCAGGTGCCCGAGCACTATATTGAAAATATCCGTCTGACGCCTACGCTTGATTCTGTGAAAATTGATATCACGGGCGGCACGGGCGAATATACCATGACCGTGCAAACGCCCGACGGCGCGGATACCGTGACCTTTACGGGTAATTCTTATACGTACAAGCCTAAAACCGCTATGCTATGGTCGCCCGAAAACCCGTATCTGTACGAATTTACGCTGAAATCGGGCAAGGACACGGTGCAGTCCTATTTCGCGCTGCGCACGGTGGAGATCGCCAAGGTTGGTGACACACCTCGCATGCTGCTCAACGGCAAGCCGTATTTCTTCCACGGACTTTTGGATCAGGGCTATTTCCCGGACGGCATCTACCTGCCGGGCAGCCCCAAGGGCTATGAAAACGACATTCTGACCGCTAAGAAAATGGGCTTTAACATGCTGCGCAAGCATATCAAGATCGAGCCGCAGGTGTTCTATTACCTGTGCGACAAGCTGGGCATGATCGTATTTCAGGACATGGTCAACAGCGGCGATTACAGTTTCCTGATCGATACCGCGCTGCCCACCATTGGCTTTAAGCGCGGCATCACGCACAAGGCAAGCGAGCGCCGCAAGCAAGCCTTCCATGCCGATAGCGCTGCCACAATCAACCTGCTTTACAACCACCCCAGCGTGTGCTATTACACCATCTTCAACGAGGGTTGGGGACAGTTTGAAGCGGATGAAACCTATGACGCGCTGCGTCCGCTTGATCCCACCCGCATCTGGGACACTACCTCGGGCTGGTTCTGGGAGAGAAAGAGCGACGTGCAGAGTGAGCATATCTATTTCAAAAAGATTAACATCAAGCCGTGGGGCGACCGTCCCGTGGTGCTCTCCGAGTTTGGCGGCTACGCTTGCCGCGTGGAAGGGCACATCTTTAACCCCGACAATAACTACGGCTACAGCACCTATCCCACGCCCGACGCGTGGCAAGCCGCGACCGAGGCGCTCTACCGCGAGCAGATCCTGCCCGCCATTAGGGAGAGCGGTCTTTGCGCAGCCGTGCTGACGCAGATCTCGGACGTAGAGGACGAAACAAACGGTCTTGTGACCTATGACAGACAAGTAGAAAAGGCAGACGCGCAGGCAATGGCTGCGCTTGCAAGTGAAATATACGCCTGCTATCAACAAGCAGCAGAGAAGTGAGGATTGCGTGAAATATCACGCTGCTTATCTGTTTTGTCTACTGTTCACGCATAAACCTCACCTAAAAATGGGTCATAACCCATTTTTGGAGCACAGCTCCACGGTGAGGTTTCAAAACGAGTTTGGAGGTTTATTATGGAAGAAAATAAAATGGCTTTACCCGGGCAGGAGGAAAAGGAGCTGCAGGTTGCTGCAACCAACTGGCGTTGCCCGGAATTCAAGGTGTCGGGCGTGTTCGGCTCGCATATGGTGCTGCAGCGCGAGCGTCCCATCCGCATCTGGGGCTTTTCGGATACCCCCGGTTCGACCGTCACGGGCGAATTTATGGGCGAGCGTGTAAACGCCACCGTAACCGAGCAAAATAAATGGACGCTGACCTTTGTGCCGCACAGTGCGGTATGGGAGGGAAAGCAGATGGTCATTTACGACGATCGCGGACACAGCGCAGTGCTCGAGGACGTGCTTGTGGGTGACGTGTGGCTGATCGGCGGTCAATCCAACGCAGAGCATAACCTCTCAAGCTGCCTGGATTGGGCACCCGAGCAGTGGTACGATAAGGACGAGCCGCTGCGTCTGTTCGCACAAACGCGCCAGTATGCCTTTGAGCATCAGGAGCAGTGTGCCGCACCGCAGCCCGACGTTATCAATCCCGAATGGGGCTGGAAGCTGCCCTTGGAGCAGGCGGCGCACGCCTTCTCGGCAGTTGGCTGGTTCTTTGGCAAGGAGCTGCTTCGCTATATCGACGCGCCCGTGGGTCTTATTATGATGGCGGCAGGCGGTGCTTGCATTCGCGAGCTGATGCCTGCGGAGCTTGCAGCAGAGCTTGGATATACCACAACGGTTGCCGTACCGCTCGGAGGCTTTTACAATTCGCTCATTCACCCCTTCGTGCCGCTGCAGTGTAAGGGACAGATCTTTTTCCAAGGGGAGAGCGAGGGCTGCTTCCCGGATCGCGCACCCGTGTATGACGTGGAGCTTGCCCGCTTTGTACAGGACCAGCGCGCACGCTTTGGGCAGGAGTTCCCGTTCTATAACGTGCAGCTTTCCGATTACCGCGACGAGTGCTTTACCTACTTTGCAAGCCTTGACACGGTACGCGTCAAGCAGACCGACGCGCTTGCCCTGATCCCGAACAGCACCCTGACCCCTGCAATGGATCTGGGAGCACCCGACGATCATCCCGATTTTGCGCACTCTCCCCGTAAGTACGAGCTTGCCATGCGCCTTGCAAAGCTGGCTCTGGCGCGCGAATACCGCATCGGCAGTGAGTACGAGGCGCGTGCGCCCAAGGCGACCGTGGCACAAAAATCGGCTGACGGAAAGCAAATTACGGTAGCGTTTACCGATATCGGTGACGGACTTTGCGTGCTTGGACAGTCGCCGCGCGACAGCATCGGTGCCGAGGTCAAGGGCTTTAGCGTAGGACCCAAGGGCGCGGACGTACCCGCGCACGCGGTTATCGAAACGCGCGGCTGCGTACTGGTGGACGTGCCCGAGGGCGCGGACGCAGGCACGGTGTCGTATGCCTACGCCATTCGTGTATCGGTTGAGCATGCCGACCTGCGCAACGGCAACAATCTGCCCGCGCTTGCTTTCTGCATGCGTACAGAATAAAAAAGTGATTGACAAGCGCGTACTTTTGTGGTACAATACCTTGAAATCAACGTAAGCACGTAAATAAGCACGTAAATATAAGGAGAAATTATGGCGAATTACAGAAGAGGCAGAATCAACGATGAGATGCAAAAGGAGCTGATGGTCATTCTGCGCGGCGTTAAGGACCCTCGCGTCAGCGATGCGTTTGTCAGCGTCACCGCGGTGGACGTCACCCCCGATCTCAAGTTTGCAAAGGTATATTATTCCTGTCTTTCGGGCAATAAAAAGGACGTGGCAAAGGGTCTGCGTCAGGCAAGCGGCTATATGCGTACCCAGCTGGCAAGAACGCTGAATTTGCGCATGACCCCCGAGCTGACCTTTATTGAGGACGCATCGGTCGAGCACGGCGCGCGCATTGCCAAGATTCTTGAGAATATCGAGTTCCACGACGAGGTGCTCGAGGACGGCGAAGAGCAATAATTTTTGTTTGCCAAGCTGAATAAAATATCCTTCCCATGGGAACTATAGACTTGTCCAATGGATAAATCTTTAGAACAAGGGAAGGATATTTTTTATGTACAGGTATCAGAGAATACTTACAGGCGGCATTATTTTACTGTTTTTGTTGGGGCTTTTTTCGGTGCTGCCCATTCACGGGGAGCAGGAGATCTACGATAGCGTGGTCAGGCTGCACGTGCTTGCCAATTCGGATTCGGAGCAGGATCAGGCACTCAAGCTTTTGGTGCGCGACGAGGTGCTGCGCGTCACAGCACCCCTGTTAGAGGGCTGCAAGAGCAGGGAACAGGCAGAGCTTATATTGGGCGAGCATTCGGAAGAAATCGCGGCAGCGGCGCAGGCGGTGGTCAGAGAGCAGGGATACGAGTATCCCGTCAGCGTGCTGCTTGGCAAGGAGCAATATCCCACGCGCAGCTATGAGAGCTGCTGCTTTCCCAGCGGCACGTACGTGTCCCTGCGCGTGTGCATCGGAGACGCCGAGGGGCAGAATTGGTGGTGCGTGCTGTTTCCGCCGCTCTGCCTGTCTGCCGCAAGTGCGGACGAGAGCACGAGCAATGAAGAAGCCTTTATCTCTGTGGGCTTGACGGGCGAGCAGTACAAGGTCATTACAGAGACTGATAACGTCAAGTACCGCATCCGCTTTAAGCTGCTTGAAACGGTGCAAGGACTTTTCGGGAGAAGTGAATGATACGGGGAAGAAAAAATCGGGCACGCGTGCCCGATTTTTTAAAAGAAATAAAAAATAAAAGAAGCTGCCCCGGGCAGCTTCTTTTATTCTAAATCAGTCCTCAGCGGTCAAAATCTCGAGATCAGCGTCGTTCTCCTCGAAGCTGAGCTCCTCGGGAATGTCGTAGCTCTCGTCCAAACTGATGTCAACGTTCTTCTTTCTCTTGAACTTTGCCTTGAGATTGTTGGCAACGTTTACGCTCTTGTCCTTAACGCGAACAGCAACTGCCTTGATCTTGTGTCTGTTCTGGATAGCGAAGATGATGCCTGCGGTCAGAGCTGCAGCGGAAACTGCGCTGATGATCGCGGTCAGAACGATAGCACGGGTGTTATTGTTGTTCTCCATGATAATCTCCTTTCATCCCTTGCTTGCAAGGGGAATGATGATACTTTAATAATATATCACAAAACAGCCCAAAGTGCAATGGGTTTTTCTGTAAATTCACAAATTGTTTGTTTTTGCGGGCAAAGCATGTCAAACCGTATTGCAAATCTGCCGTATTTGTGTTATAATGACACTGTAGAATATATGCAAAGCAAGGACGTTTTATGAAATATTATCTTGCCCCCATGGAGGGGCTGACAGACAGCGTGTACCGCACGCTGCACCATAAATATTTTGGCGGTGTCGACCGCTACTATACTCCGTTTTTCTCGCCCACCGAGGTGCACAGGCTGACGCCGCGCGAAATTCGCGAGCTTGCACCCGAAAACAATCCCGAGGGTACCGTGCCGCAGCTGCTGTGCAAAAACGCGGACGACTTTTTGTGGATGGCAGGGGAGATCGCCGCGCGCGGCTACTCCGAGGTCAATCTCAACCTCGGCTGCCCCTCGGGCACGGTCACGGCAAAGAAAAAGGGCGCGGGCATGCTTTCGGATACCGATGCGCTGGAGTTTTTCCTTGACCGCGTGTTTGATGCGTGTCCGATCGATATTTCGATCAAAACGCGCATTGGCTATCAGGATACGGACGAGCTGCCCGCAATTTTGGAGATTTACAATCGCTATCCCGTGCGCGAGCTGACCGTGCATCCGCGCACAGGCAAGGAAATGTACCGCGGCGTGCCGCATCTCGATGCTTACGAGTACGTCACACAGAACACAGAGATTCCTTTGTGCTACAACGGCAACGTGTGCACGCGTGCCGACGCTGCGTATATTGCCGAGCGGTTTCCCCAAACCCGTGCGATCATGCTGGGCAGAGGACTTCTGGCATATCCCGCGCTGCTCTCGAAAAACAAGATCACGCGTGGCGGTATGATGGAATTTCACAGGGAGCTTGCCGATCGCTATCTCGTGGTGCTGGGCGGCGAGCACGCCACGGCAGGGCGACTCAAGGAGATCTGGCTGCTGATGAGCGGCGTGTTTGAGACAGACAAAAAGTATATCAAGCGCTTGCAGCAAAGCAAAAACCTTGCCGAGCTGGAGGGCGCGGTGACCGCCATGATCTGCGAGCTGCCCATCAAGCCTTGCGAGGTCTATGATCAGCGTTCCGGTACGCTGCTGTAAAGGAGAAGGACATGTTAAAAGCACTGATATTTGATTTGGACGGCACGCTGGCGCACACGCTGCCCGCGATTGCCGAGGGCATGAATCTGGCACTTGCCGAGCTTGGGTATCCCGAGATCAGCGAGGCGCAGGTGTATGAATTTATCAACATGGGCGCGCGTGATTACGCCAAGTACGCGCTGCCTGCCGAATATCGCGAGGACGATGCGCGCGTGGACGCGCTGTATGCTGCGTATAACCGCCGTTATGCCGAGGTGTATATGCATACGGACACGACCTACGACGGCATTGTCGAGCTGATCGGCCACTTGAAAGGGAAGTACCCCTTGGCGGTCAATTCCAACAAGCAGGATGAGTTTGTCAAGGCGCTGGTGGCGCAGCTTTTCCCCCAGGGCACGTTTGTTGCCGCCGAGGGATTTCGCTTGGGTCGCGCACCCAAGCCCGATCCCGCCGTGCCCTTGCAGCTTGCCGCGTTGATGGGCGCACAGGCGCATGAATGCGCGTACATCGGGGATAGTGACGTGGACGTGAAGACCGCGCTCAATGCCGGCATGCACGCCATTGACGTCTGCTGGGGATATCGCCCTGCCGAGGTGCTTTACGGCATGGGCGCAGAGGTGGTTGCAAAAACGCCCGCGCAGCTTTTGGAGATCATAGAAAATTTTGCCGAAATGTCATAAAATACATAACGCCGACAGCGCAGCGATGCGGATTGTCGGCGTTTTTTTGCGCCGAATTCTTATATAATTAAGTGCATAATAAAATATTGTATGCCTTAGCATTGCAGTATTTTGTGAATTTCACCGAAAGTGAAAAAATGCAGCAATAATATTGAAAAAAAGTGTTGTGTTTTGTCGCAAGATGTGGTATGATATTGTAGTATGGGTATGTGTGGCCCTATGGGGGTTACGTGTACCAAAATCCATGAAAAAGGAGCGCGACAATGATATACGATCTGCAAAAAGCCAGCTTTTGGAAAAGAGCATCAGCGTTTCTTTTCGACGTGGTGATTCTGCTTGTGGTAGTGGTTGGCATCGCAGCCCTGCTGTCTGCCGTTATGAAATATGATACGCATATTGCGGTCATAGAAGCCAAAAAAACCGAGCATATCGCAAGAGCGGAAGCCGAGTACCTCGAGGAGCACGGAGAAGCCTGCAAGCTGGATCTTACGATTGGCTACAGCGAAATGTCCGAGGGGCAAAAGGAGATCTACGATAAGGTGGACGAAGCCTTGAGCAACGATCAGGACGTGCAAACCGCAACCTTCCTGCTGCTCAATTATTCGCTGGTCATTTGCTTGGTCAGCACCTTCGTGGGATATGCCGTGCTTGAGTATGCCGTTCCGATGCTGATCTTCAAGAACGGACAAACGATTGGCAAAAAGCTTTTCTCTCTGGGCGTCATCCGCACCAATACGGTCAAGGCATCGCCCTTTGTGCTGTTCGTGCGTATGCTGTTCGGCAAATTTACCATTGAGACCGTGCTGCCGCTGTTTGTGATCATTATGATGTTCTTCGGTCTTGTGGGTGTCGTAGGACCCGTGGTCATCTTTGGTCTTGTCTTGCTTGAGATCATCGCAATGTGCATAACACGCACCAATTCCACCATTCACGACCTGATTTCGGACACTTGCGTGGTTGATCTTTCCACGCAGATGGTCTTTGAAAGCGAGCAGGCTCTGCTCGAATACAAAAAGAAGATCCACGAGGAGAACGTGGCAAATTCTCCCTATTGAGTCGATACTATTTAAAAAGTATATAAAGAAAATACATGGAGGTTAGATGACATGAAAGTCGAATTACGAAATCTAACGAAAATCTTCCCCAGCCGCAACAAGAAGGCAGGCGGTGAGGTCATCGCGGTAAACGATTTTACCTTCACCATTCCCGACGGTAAGCTGGTAGGCTTGCTCGGTCCTTCCGGATGCGGAAAGAGTACCACTCTTTACATGATCAGTGGCTTGCAGAAGCCCTCCGGCGGACAGATTTTCTTTGGAGATGAGGATGTAACAACGCTTTCTCCCGAAAACCGCGGCGTAGGTCTTGTATTCCAGAACTACGCACTTTACCCCCACATGACTGTTAAGCAGAACATCATGTTCCCCTTGCAGAACCTGAAGGGCAAGGACAAGATGACCAAGGAGCAGATGCTGGAGCGTGCATACCAGGCAGCAAAGCTTGTGCAGATCGAAGAGCTGATGGACCGTAAGCCCAGCGAAATGTCGGGCGGTCAGCAGCAGAGAGTTGCGATCGCAAGAGCACTTGTCAAGATGCCCCGCGTGCTGCTTTTGGACGAGCCGCTCTCCAACCTGGATGCAAGACTGCGTCTGCAGACCAGAGAAGAGATCCGCCGCATCCAGAAGGAGACCGGCATTACCACCGTATTCGTAACGCACGACCAGGAAGAGGCTATGTCCATTTCCGATATGATCGTAGTTATGAAGCTTGGCGTGGTACAGCAGATCGGCGCTCCTCAGGAGGTTTACGACGATCCTGCAAACCTGTTCGTTGCCAAGTTCCTGGGTACTCCTCCCATCAACGTATTCAAGGGCAGAGTAGAGAACGGCAAGCTGCTGCTTGGCGACAACGCAGTTATGGACGTTCCCGGCGTAGACAACCGCGAGGTGATCGTGGGCATCCGTCCCGAGGGCTTTGTTCCCGAGGAGAACGGTCCTATGGTTTGCGACCTTAAGAACGTTGAGGTCATGGGCAGAGATATGAGCGTGGTTTGTGAGCACGTTTCTTCTATCAATCCCTTGGTTCGCGCTATCATCAACTCCGATTATAAGGTAGATTTCTCCAAGTCCACCGTTGCATACTCTCTCAAGCCTCACAAGGTGTTCATCTTTGACGCCGAGACCGAGGAAAGAATCCGCTTCTGAGGAGGGTACTATGGTTGACAGTAAACATCAATGGAAAGCGTGGCTTTATCTGCTTCCCGCGATCATTCTGTTGCTGATCTTCACTGCTTGGCCCATCGTGAACACTCTGCGCATGGCGTTTACGGTCCGTTGGGACCCGGATATGCCCGTGGAGTATGAGATCGTAGAAGAGATCGTTACGATTTACGATGAAAACGGTGACCTGGTAGAGAAGGTCTTCAAAAAGGAAGTTCCGGTCAAGTGGGGCGGCTATACCACCTATAAGATCTCGGAGAGCATCAGCGGCGATTACGATTATGAATTCGGCCTTGCTAACTTCAAGGCGGTTATCAATTACGATGGCTTCTGGCTGATCATGCAGAACACGGTACTGCTTTGCGTGCTGACCGTGCCGCTCTCCACCTTCCTGGCACTGCTGATCGCAGTATGTCTGAATGCGATCAAGCCGTTCCGCCGTCTGCTGCAAACGATTTTCTTCTTGCCGTACGTGACCAACTCGATCGCAATCGGCATGGTATTTGCAGCTATGTTTAACATCGTCGGTGTCAACACCACCGATATTGCCGCCAGTACCTCGGTCGGTATTATCAATACCGTCATAGGCTGGGTTGGCATCGATCCTATCAACTGGATCAACCAGGGCTCTACGTACTGGGCGAACATGGTCGTCATGATCATTTACATCGTTTGGAACGCACTGCCTTTCAAGATCCTGATCCTGCTGGGTGGCTTGCAGAGCGTTAACAAGCAGTATTACGATGCTGCAAAGATCGACTCTACCCCCAAGTGGAGAGTATTTACCCGCATCACCGTACCGCTGCTCTCTCCCATGAGCGCATACGTTGTTATCACGGGCTTTATCGGCGGATTTAAGGAATATACCAGCATCGTCGGTATCTTCGGTGAAGGCATGCAGCCTCCCGGAGCATCGGTTGGTACGCCCGTGCTGCAGACCATGGTTGGTTTTATTTATGCTAACCTCGGTAACGCAGAGGGTATTGCATCCGCAGCAGCACTGCTCTTGTTCG
>JAZRDG010000071.1:0-23747 GCA_045660125.1 Eubacteriales bacterium
CGCTCGATACACTCGCTCCTTCGGCTCGTTGCTTTGGCTCCACCGTTCGGAACAAACGATACTTAATCGTTTGTTCCTCTCTAACCCCCACCGCTTACCGCCGCGCTTCAACTGCGTTTCACGCGCGGCTGCGGTCCGCCCGTCTCGCTGCGGCTCGGTCACGCTCGGGTTCTGACATGCCACCGGCATGTCATTCATTACCCTCGCGCCGCTTCGCTACCTCGGAGAGGGGGGCTTTTTCGCGCATCCGTCTTGTTCGATCAACCGATACGGGCTGCCTTTATAGCCTTCCCCGCTGGGGAAGGCTTTGCGGGGCACGCGCACGCGTGCGTTCGTCCGCTTGGGAATCGCCCGAATTTTTGCCGTATAAAAACACGCAAAAACATAGCAAATGCGCTTGCAAAGACGCGCTTGGTGTGCTATAATAATGATAGAAATTTTTTGGAGGCATAAAATGCGTAAAACCAAGATCATATGTACCATAGGCCCTGCTACGCAGAGCGAGGAAGTGCTGCGCGGACTTTGCAAAGCCGGCATGAACGTAGCAAGACTGAATTTTTCTCATAATACACACGAGGACCATCAAAAAAGAATAGACAGCATCAAAAAGGTCAGAGAAGAGCTGGATATGCCCATTGCCATTATGCTGGACACCAAGGGACCCGAGTACCGTATCAAGACGTTTGAGTCGGGCAAGGTGACGCTGGTTGAGGGGCAGACATTTACCTTTACTGCCGACGACGTGCAGGGCAACGAGAGCATCGTATCCGTCAGCTACTCCGAGCTTTCGCACGAGCTGGTGCCCGGTGACACCATTCTGCTCAACAACGGTCTGCTGATCTTCCGCGTTGAGGAGATCGAGGGCAGAATGATCCACACGCGCGTGGTATGCGGCGGCGAGCTTTCCGACCGCAAGAGCATGAGCTTCCCCGGCAAGGTCATGAAGCAGAAGTACCTGTCCGATCAGGACAAGGCGGATATCGCGTTTGGCGTACAGAACGGCGTTGATTTCATCGCCTGCTCGTTCGTTTCCTGCAAGCAGGATCTGATCGACGTGCGCGCGTATCTTGCAGAGATCGGCGGCGAGGGCGTGGACCTGATCGCCAAGATCGAAAACCAGTCGGGCTACGATCACATCGAGGAGATCTGCGAGGTCTGCGACGGTATTATGGTCGCGCGCGGCGATATGGGCGTGGAAGTACCCTTTGAGCAGCTGCCCGCTATGCAGAAAACGCTGATTACCAAGTGCAGAATGCTTGGCAAGCGCGTCATCACCGCAACCGAAATGCTGGAGAGCATGATCTACAATCCCAGACCCACCAGAGCCGAGATCTCGGACGTAGCAAACGCAGTATACGACGGCACCAGTGCCATCATGCTGTCGGGTGAGACCGCAATGGGCAAGTACCCTGTGCAGACGGTACAGGTCATGTCCAAGATCGCGGAGACCACCGAAAACAACATTGATTATACCGACATTTTCTACGGAACCGAGTTCCGTATCAAGAATACCGTGGACGCAATCTCGCACGCAACCTGCGCGGTGGCAATCGATATCGGCGCAAAAGCCATCGTGGCGTGCTCGCTTTCGGGCATGACCGCGCGCATGGTCTCGCGCTTCCGTTGCCCAGTGGATATCATCGGACTGACCACCGATGAGAGCACGTATCGCAAGTTGGCGCTTTCCTGGGGCGTCACACCCGCGCTGTGCGAAAAGTACCCCTCGACCGACGTGCTGTTCTATACGGCAACCAAAATGGCACCCAAGCTGCTGCCTATGGCAAAGGGCGATAGCATCGTCATCACTGGTGGCGACACCACGGGTGTGTCGGGCAAGACCAGCTTGATCAAGGTTGAGCAGATCTGAAAACAGGTGAAAGGAGAAAAAGCATGTTATTTGGATGGTTTGCAAAAAAAGAACTTGATATAAACGCAGCAAAAAGCTTTTGGGCGTGGTTTGAGAACAATGAGCAGTGGATTCTCTCGAATCTTAAAACCAACGGTGGAGCAGTCGTTTGGGCGATCGATGCACAAATCAAGCCTGTTTTTCCGTATTGTAAAAGAGAATTGGAGTTCCAGCTTGGCTTTAACCAAGGGAAGGGAGAGTTCTTTTTCTTCCATTTTGGAAACAAAAATCTTCGCAGAGATGCAGATGTATTGGCGAGCCTGATGCCCAAAGACCTTGCAGAGCGTTGGACTTTTATAGCAGAGAAATGATAAAACCCCGACAGATTTTCAGGTCTGTCGGGGTATCTGTTTAAATTCAATGAAATCTGCCCCTTGGGGGCAGATGAAATCCACTTGCGTGGATGAAATCGCTACGCGATGAAATCCGCCAACGGCTTTTTAACGTGCCGTTGGCGGATGTTTTTTTATTTTGCCAAAGCAAAGATGATCCACGTGATCAGAAACGACACAAATATTAAGCCGAGCGTGACCAGCATGGGCACGAACATGAGCTTGACCGCGGCGAAATAGGTGCGCATCTGCTCGCGCAGCGTGCCCTTTGCGCCGGGGGTGTGCGGCTTTTGTCCGGGGCGGCGGTTTGCTTCCTCCAAGGGGCGCATATCCACCACGGTCGAGCCGTCGTCAACGTATCGGATCTTTTCCTTCTTGGGCTTTTTTTGCTTGTCCGCCATGGCTTAGTCCTCGGCGTACATGTGGCAGGCGGTAAAGTGACCCGGCTCAACCTCGCGGTATGCAGGGGTGACGTGCTTGCAGATCTCCTTGGCGTAGGGGCAGCGCGTGTGGAAACGGCAGCCCTTGGGGGGATTTGCAGGCGAGGGGATATCGCCATTCAATACCATGCGGTGCATCTTGGCATCGGGGTCGGGGTTGGGGATCGCAGAGAAGAGTGCCTGCGTGTAGGGGTGCAGGGGATTATCAAAAATGTCCTTCTTTGCGCCAAACTCTACCATAGAGCCAAGGTACATCACGCCGATCTTGTCCGAAATGAACTTGACGACCGAGAGGTCATGCGAGATGAACAGGTAGGTCAGGTTCATGGTCTTTTGCAGCTCTTTTAAGAGGTTGATGATCTGCGCCTGAATGGATACGTCCAGCGCGGAGACGGGCTCGTCGCAAATGACCAGCTTGGGCTTGACCGACAAAGCGCGCGCAATACAGATACGCTGACGCTGACCGCCCGAAAATTCGTGGGGGTAACGCTCGTAGTAATAGTCGCGCAGACCGCACTTTTCCATCAGATCCAGCACGTAAGCCTTGATCTCCTTTTCGGGCACGATCTTGTGCACGCGCACAGGCTCGGAGAGGATATCGCCCACCGTGCTTCTGGGGGGCAGGGAGGAATAGGGGTCCTGGAAGATGATCTGCATCTCGGTGCGCAAATCGCGCATCTTGTAAGAGGAGTAGTCGGTAATGTCCTTGCCGTCAAAAATGATCTGACCGCCGCTGGAGGGGTGCAGCTTGAGCACGGTTCTGCCCATGGTGGTCTTGCCGCAGCCCGATTCACCAACAATGCCAAGCGTCTCGCCGGGGCAAAGCTCGAAGGAAACGTCGTCCACGGCAATCAGCTCCTGCTGTACCTTACCGGTCAGTGACTTCTTGATGGGGAACGCCTTGCGCAGGTGTCTGACCTCCAGAAGGGCATCGGGGTTGGGGGCTTTTTTCGCGTCTGCTTCAATGGCAGCCGCCTTGGCCTGTGCCTGCTTGGCAGCCTCTGCTGCGTCGTCGTAGGAGCACTCGATCTCGGGCGTGCTTTCCCAGCGCGCAAGCGCGCTTTCAAAGGTGATATCAGCCATTGTCGGTCTCCTCCTTACTGTAAAGATGACAGGATACAAAGTGCGTGGGGCTGACCTGAATCATGCTCGGGTAGTCGCCGCTGCACTTCTCGCAGCATTTATCGCATCTCTCCTTGAAGTAGCAATGCGTGGGCATGTTAACGGGGTTGGGTACGTTACCCGGAATGTTGAACAGCACCTCGCTGTCGGATTGCATGGTGGGCTTGGACTTCTGCAGACCCACGGTGTAGGGGTGCAGGGGATTTTTGAAGATCTCGTGCACCGTGCCCATTTCGATCACCTTGCCTGCGTACATGACCACAACAAAGTCAGCCATTTCTGCAATGACGCCAAGGTCGTGCGTGATCAGCATAATAGAGCCGTTGATCTTGTCCTTGAGGTCACGGAGCAAATCAAGGATCTGCGCCTGAATGGTCACGTCCAGCGCGGTGGTGGGCTCGTCCGCAATGATCAGACGGGGATTGCACACCAGCGCCATCGAGATCATCACTCTCTGTCTCATACCGCCCGAAAGCTCGTGGGGATAGGAGTTATACACGCGCTCGGGGGCTGCAATGCCCACAAGACGCAGCATTTCCAAGGAGCGCGCCTGCGCTTCCTCTGCGGTTGCCTCGGGTCTGTGAATGTAGGTCACCTCGTCGAGCTGGTCGCCGATGGTGAAGATGGGGTTAAGCGAGGTCATGGGCTCCTGGAAGATCATAGCGATCTCCTTGCCGCGAATGCGGTGGATCTCGGACATGGGCATTTGCGCAATGTCATAGGTCTTGTCCTCGGCAGCAAAGCGGATCGCGCCGGAATAGATCTGACCCGTCGGACCTTGCAAAAGACGCATAACAGACATGCTGGTCACGCTCTTGCCGCAGCCCGATTCGCCCACGATGCCTACGGTCTTGTTCTTGGGAATGTTGAAGGAAACGCCGTTGACCGCCTTGACGATACCCTGATCGGTAAAGAAGTAGGTGTGCAGGTCGTCGATCTCAAGAATGTTGTTCTCGTCCTTCATCTCGCAAAGGAATTCCTCTTCCTTTGCTCTGCGGTGCTTTTTGGCTTCCAGCGCCATCATCACCTTTTTGTTCTGCTTGGCAATCGCGCGGATCTCACGACCCGAGAGATAGGAGGATTTTTTCTTTTCTTTCATGTTCGTCATCTCTCCTTATCTTCTCATTTTGGGGTCAAGCGCGTCGCGCAGACCGTCGCCAACAAAGTTAAAGCCCAGCACCGCCATAATGATGCACAGACCGGGAGGGCCCCAGATGTTGAAATAGTTTTGCAGAATGGTGGTGTCGTTTGCAGCGTTGATCATAGTACCCCATGCGGCAAACTGCTCGGGTGCGCCAAGACCCAAGTAGGTCAGGGATGCCTCGTACAGGATCATGGAGCCAAGGCTGAGCGTCATGGAAACGATCAGCTGCGGCATAACGCCGGGAATGAGGTGCTTGAAGATCTTGCGCGCGGTGGAGTAGCCCATTGCCTCGGCTGCCACCATGTATTCCTGCTCGCGCAGGGAAAGGATCTGTCCGCGCACCAGTCTTGCCGTGCCCGACCAGGAGATCAGGGCAAGGAACGCCATCAGGTAATAAATGCGGTGCTGCGGCTCAATGGCAAGCGGAAAATCGGGCGTTTTGCTCCATGCGTCCAGCACCGTACCCACGACCAGCATGATCGGAATACCGGGCAAGCACATCAGCACGTCGCAGACACGCATGATGATATTGTCGATAATAC
Source organism: Eubacteriales bacterium (assembly GCA_045660125.1). GTDB lineage: Bacteria > Bacillota > Clostridia > Oscillospirales > CAG-272 > SVQP01. Next base: position 5,487 of record JAZRDG010000071.1, read on the forward strand.
CGCCGAAATAGCCTGCAATGCCACCGAACACAACGCCGATGGCGGCAATGACGAATACGGTCAAAAAGCTGATGGTCAGCGAAATTCTGCCGCCGTACATCAGTCGCGCCAGCACGTCCTTACCGGTCTTATCCGTACCAAGGGGATGCGACCAAGAGGGCTTTGCAAGCGAGTTGGTGGTCTCGTGCGTTTCTTCGAGCTGGTAGTAGGAGTGCTCCACGCCGTTCTCGTCCACGTAGGAGATCAGCGTCTGCACGTATTCGGTCTTGCCCGAGTAGTCAACCTCGGTCTGACCCCACGCGGTGTAGAAGATGGGACCCAGCCAGCAAAAGGCGAACAGGAACACGATCAGGATAAGACCCAGCACGCTGAGCTTGGAGCGGAAGAAGCGACGCATGACCATGCGTCCGGGCGACATGAGTCGCACGTTTTTGTCAAGCGGCTCCTCGGTCTTGGGAGCGCTTTTTACTTTGATATCTGTATCGTTCATAAAATGCCTCCTTTAACCAAGCTTGACTCTGGGGTCAACCACCGCGTACATGATATCTGCAAGCAGAACGCCCACGATACTCAGCACGGCAAGGAAGAGGTTGTAGCCCATGATAAAGGGAATGTCGGCAACCAGCGTTGCCTGATATGCCATGTTACCGATACCGGGCAAGCCGAACACCTGCTCGGTAATGATCGCACCCGAGAACAGAGAGGGCAGAAGTCCTGCCAAGGAGGTCACGAGCGGGATCAGGGTGTTACGGAACGCGTGCTTGTAAATGACCTTGGACTCGTGCAAGCCCTTGGCACGCGCGGTACGGATGTAATCCGAGTTCAGAACCTCCAGCATGTTGGTTCTGGTCATTCTCATTCTGCCGCCGATGCTCAGCACCACCACGGTCAGCACGGGAATGACTAAGTAGGAAACGTAGTCAAGGATCAGACCTACGCCCGTGTAGTCCATGGATGCAGATCCAAGACCCGATGACGGGAACCACCCAAGCTGCATGGCAAGCATGTTCTTGAGTATCTGCCCGAAGAAGAAGGAGGGCAGCGAGATACCGATCATGACAAGCACGGTAACAAAGTAGTCACGGAAGGAGTACTGGTGGGTTGCAGCCGTGATGCCAAGGGGAATGGCGATCATGAACTCAAAAATGGTTGCAATGGCGGCAACCGCAAAGGAGACCCACATGTTCTTGGCTATAACGTCGGCAACGGGCTGCTGGAACTTAAAGCTGTTACCAAAGTCCAGGCGCAAGGTTGCGCGCAGCCAGGTAAAGTAGCCGCGGATAATGCCGCCGAACGTGCCGTCCGTGCCGTAGCCGTATTCGCTCATCAGCGCCTGCACGGTCTCCTCACTCACCGCCTCGCCCTTGGTCTCAATGGCAGCGATCTGCTGCGTCACGTAGTCCATGGGCATGAGCTGAATGAGCGTGAAGATGATCAGCGAAACGCAAAACAGGATAAGCACCGAAAGCGCAAGGCGTTTAATAATATATTTCAGCATATTGTTTTACCGCCTTTCTTACTGTGCAAATTCGATCTCCCAGATCTTTTCCAAGGGAGAGGTGTAGGGGTTGATCTCTGCGGGCAGGGTCGAGGAATCGATCACGCGCGCGTTGTAAGCGTACAGGGTCTTTCTCTGGTAAAGCGGCAATTCGATTGCCAGATCCAGCACGTAACCCATAGCTTCCTTGTAAAGCGCGGCACGCTCCTCCTGATCGGTGATCTCACGCGCCTGGTCAATGACCTCGCTGAGCATGTCAAGAATGGCGTTTTCCTCGGGATATGCGGCAGAAGAGCCCAGAATCTCGCGGTAGCCCCAAGCCAGCGTGCTGGTTGCGGTCGAGTTCTTGTGGTATACCTGATACATATCGGGGTCAACCGTGGTGCCCCAAGCTGCCGCCCATACGGTCAAGGAGCCGGTGGAAAGCTTGGTCAGAGCCTGCGTGTCGGGCACGATCTCAATATCCCAGCCGCACTCGTTGAGCAGTGCCTGCGCACTCTCAAATACCTTGTATGCGGGGTGGTCGGTCAGGTCTGCGCCTGCAATGGTAAAGGTAATGGAAAGCTGATTGTCGCCCTCGGAAACGCCGGCGGCTGCCATGTAGTCAAGAATGGTCTGCTTGGCGGTCTCGCGGTTGAAGTTGATCGAGGGGTATTCGTGTCCGTTGTCAAGGCTGGGGTTGCCGTTCTCCAAGGGATATGCCCAGCTGACCGTGGACATGGGCCAGTAGATGGTGCTTGCCGTGCCCGTGCTGTAGTATTCCAGGGCAAGGCCGGTATCCATGGCGCACATAATGGCTTTGCGCAGGTTGATGTCGGGCACCTTGCCTGCGTTGATGCCGATGTAGCCGTAGCCCAGCTGATCGGTGTAGGTGCTCTCAATGCCTCTGGCACCGAGATTATTGATGCGCTCAATGTTGTCCTGCGTGTACTGGGGCGTGACAAAGTGTACCTCGCCCTTTTCCAGTGCGTCCAGGGCGTTGGTGGCACTGACCACCTGATAACGCAGCTTTTCGATCTTGGGCGTGCCCATCATGAAGTTCTCGTTTGCCTTGAAGTAAACGATGTTGTTTAAGTAGAAGTCCGCGCCCTTGGGGTTGTCCTCGTTGTTTCTGTTGGTTGCCTTGTAAGGGCCTGCGCCCACGGGCACCTTGGTCACCTCGCTTGCGCGGATGGTGTTTGCCATAAAGTCGAACGAGCCGTAGTCCACGCCAAACTTGTTATTGGGAATGTCCACGGTGTAGCCCTGACCGTAGTAGTGCTGGGGAGCAACCGAGAATGCAAAGTTCCAGATCGCCTTGGGGTCAACGCCGTTGATGGTGATCTGCAGCACGTCGTATTCGTTGTCGTTTGCGGGCGTGCCGTCGGGATTGTGCTCGTGCGCTACGGTGTAGAAGCCGTTATTTGCCTCCACCTCGTAAACGTCGGTGGTGTGACCGAGGGATACGATGCCCGAAATGTTGGGAACGAGCAGCGAGCCGTCAGCCGACATGTTCTCACGCAGAATGACCGTGGTTGCCTGTGCCGAATATTCGGTCAGCAGGGTAGTAGCGGTTGCCCAGTACTGCAGAATGATGTGCAGCTCCTGGTCGATCTTTTGGTTGTAAACGTAATTGATGGCTGCCTCGCGGGAGTTGACCACGTCGGGGGAGTAGTTACGGGTAACCTTTTTGATCTTGGTCTTGATGTCCTTGTTGGTCACGGGGTCTTTTTCGTACTCAATGGTCACAAAGCCCTCTGCGAACATAAAGGAGGTGATCTCGTCAAACTCGCCCGTTTCCTTGTAAGGCGTCTCTTTGTACGCCTCGGATGCCGAGGTGTAGTCGTTTTCCAGCTCTTTTCTGAACTCGGAAAGCGTCAGCTCGTAGTCTGCAAGCAGATTGTCGGTGGTGACCTTGGCAGGGTCGCTGGAAATGGCTTCCTTGTAACCCTTGGAAAGGCCTGCGCTCTGAATGGCAGCAACCATCTTGTCGTAATCCGCGCTGTAAGAGCCTGCGGTGCTGGTCTTGCCCACCTGCTTGTACAGGTTGATCAGCTCGTTGATGCGGTTACGCGCGCGTGTGGCTGCCAGCTCGGCAATGATCTCGCTGGTGTCGTCCGAGCCCGAGCCGCGGGTCTGGGTTCTGTAGTCCTGCAGACCAACGATGTCGGTGGAGTACATGGTGGAGGAGCCGGTGTAGACGGGGTCGAGGTAAACGTACATGTTGAAAATGACGTCCTCGATGGTCAAAGGCTCGCCGTCCGAGAACAGAATGCCGTTCTTGATGACAAAGGTGTAGGTGGTGGTGTCCGAAATGTCGTCGTATTCCACGGCGTAGTCAAGTGCTGCAACCGCCTCTTCGGGGCCGCATGCAACCGTGACCTGCCCGTTTTCATAACCGGTGGTCAGCATGGCGATCTGCGTCATGGCAACGATGGTTGCGTCGGGCGCGGTGGTGGAGTAGAAGGGGTTAAACACGCCGTCCAGCGCGTCGGTCATGACAACCAATGCGTCGGGCTTTGCGTTCTTTTGGCCGCAGCCGCCCAGCACGCTGAGCGTGCTGAGTAGCATCAGGGCACAAAGAAGTACGGAAAGGATTCTTTTATTCATTTTTTCGTATCCTCCTTACGCATCAGTTGTGTTCGCGGGCGGAGAGGGTGATCTCGCCCGTTTCCTTGTTGACAGTCACAATGACTGCGGTCTTGTTGTCGCCGGTAGCCTCAACCTTAATGCCGGAAAGGTCAATGCCCTGTACCGTGCCCGCGCCTGCGAGCATGCCGTAGGTTGCAACGTCCACGCCGTCAAGGAACAGCGAGGGATCGATGAGCAGCTTACCTGCGATGGTGACGTTTTGAATGGTAGCCTGATCCGAAACAGTACCTGCCAGCAAGCCGAAGGTCGAGCCCTGAATGCGCGAGCCGGTTGCGGTGTAGGTCACGTTTTCAAGGTGCAGGTCGGTGATCTCGGCACCTGCGCCGATATAGCCGAACAAGCCGCCCTGCTGTGCGCCCGAGGGCTGCACCACGGTGATGTTGGAGAGCGTATGACCGTTACCGATGATCTTACCGGTAAACTGGGTCTGACCCTTGTAGAAGTTGGTGGGCCAGATCGCGCCCTTCTGGGAGAAGTCAAGGTCTGCTTCAATGATGTAGTTGCCGTCGGCTCTTGCGTGCTTGTAGAACTGCTTAGCAGAGCTGATCTTGAACCACTGTCCCTCCCACAGGTCCACGTAAACGTTGATTTCGGGGGTGTTGATGGTACCGTTTTCGTAGTTGATGTCGATCTTGAGCGGATCGGTGATGGGCTGCGTCTGCTCCTTATCTGCAAAGATGGCGTTGGGCGTGCCGTCCAGCTTGGGGAATGCACCGCCAAGCGATACTGCGCCGTCCTTCCAGGTGGGAACGGTCAGCTTAGAGCCCACGTAGGTCTGAATCAGCGTGGGATTGCCGCTCGCATCAAGGGAATTGAGGTTGTAGAGGTTGAACTGTACGCCGGGAACCCATGCGGCATAGAGCGTCAGCACTGCATCCGAGCCGGAGGTAATGCTTGCGGGATCGACAGAAACGGTGCTCTGGTCGAAGTCCCATTTGCCGGAGTAGACCCAGCCCTGCTCTCTGCCCGAAATCTCGGTCAGCACGCCGTATTCGTCCAAGGGACGGCCCTGCTCGTCAACTCTGGGCTGACGGTCGGTATACCAGCCTGCCAAGGTGTAGCCGGGGTTATCCACCACGTAAGCCTGTGCGCCGCGCAGCTTATCCTGCGGATCAAGCAGCGAGATCTGAATATTGCCTTTCTCGTCTGCGGTGTAATCGTCCAGGGAGAATACGTCAACCACGGTAATGTCGCGGTTTGCAAAGCGACCTGCGCCTGCGTCAAAGCGCACGCTGACAGAGTAGCCCTGCTTGTCGAATTGCTTGTAGGGATCCTTCCACTGCGAGCCTGCAGAGGAGAACAGCGTGATCATCATCAGCACAAGAGATGCGACGATGGCAATGACCGCGAAGATGGTAAAGATTCTGTCCAGCGGCACGGTGGCAAAGACTTTGGCAAGCTTGCCGCTTCTGTGCATGCCGCGAGGCTTGTGGGGCTTGTTGAGCTTGATCGGCTTTTGCGCCTTTGCCTTGATCTTGGCAGCGCGTGCAGCCTTGAGCTCGGATACGTATTCGGGGGTGAATACCTTGCGTGCCAGCAGGAAGCTGATCACTGCAAGCACAAGCGAGAGTGCGCCAACGATTGCAAGTGCGATCGAGAGCACCTTGACCACGGAAATGCTGTGGGGAGGCTGTACCTCGGGCTGCTCGCCCTCGCCCTGACCGCCCGCCAGTGCTTCCAGGTCTGCAATTCTGCGCTCTGCCTGAGTCAATCTTTCCAGATTGGTCACAAGTGCCTGCTGCTCCTTGGTGGAGATCTTGTCGTAAGCGGCTCTTGCTGCCTCGACGATCGCCTTGTCGTCCAGCGTCACAGATTCGGGAATTGCATTGATGGCGGCAATGGCTGCAAGCGTAATCTCGTCTGCTGCTGCGCTGCCGTCGATCACGGTGTCAAAGTACTGTGCAAAGATAAAGGAATCGTAGTGGTTGCCGTTGACGGGTCTGACCATGGTAATGGGGGAGTCAACGTGACCGATATAGTCCACAAAGCTTGCACCGTAGTAGGTGTTGTGGTAGTTCGACTCGGCGTTCCACATAAAGTACTTGGTAATGCCAAGGCCTACCTTTATGATGGTGGAGCCGTCGCTGTACTGGAAGGTGTAGTCGCCCGTGCCGGGAATGTTATCGTAGGATTCGTGGTACGCAGCGTCAAATTCCTCTTCCAGAATGGGTGCGTTGAAGGAGGAGAAGGTGACAAGGCGCAAGTCACGGCAATCGTAGAATGCCTTGTGACCGATGGCGCGCAGGGTGTAGGGCAGCTGCACCTGCTTAACGGGAGAACCCGCAAATGCCATTGCGGAAATGCGCACCGTGCCGTCGGCTACCTGTACGCTTGTCGCGTCGCCCGTGTAGGTGATCAGCTCAAGTCCCTTGGGAACAACGCGGTAAAGGTGACCGTCGATCACGCGTACCGTGTCGCTGATATCGTAGGTGTAAACGATGGTTTCGTATTCCTTGCCGTTGAAGGTGGTCGTTTCTACGGCAGAGAAGCGCTCCAGGCGGCAGAATGCAAACGGGTTGTCGCCAAGCTCGGTCAGTGCCGAGCCAAGCGTGATTGCAAAGTCTGCCATCGCGTTTTTGTAGAATGCGTGCGTGCCGATGTAGGTTGCGTTTGTCAGATCCGCACCGGGCAGGATCGAGTAAGCAAACGCGTAGTCGCCCACGTAGGATGCGTTTTGCATGCCGTCCACGGTTGCGAGTGCGGAATCGTACGCAAACGCGCCCTCTTCAATGCGAACGCCCTGCGTGCCCAGGGTCACCTTTTGCAGCTGCTCGCAGTAAGCAAAGGCGTAAGTGCCCAGCTTGTGCGCGTTTGCAAGGTCAACGTGGGTCAGCGCGGTGGTGTAGAAGGCGTTGCTGCCGATCTCGGTCAAGCCATCGAGGTTGATATCCGAGAGCTTGCGGCAATACATGAAGGTCATGTCGGGCACTTTGGTCAGATTCTGACCCAGCGTTACGCGCTCAAGCAGCTGGCAGTATGCAAATGCCTGATCGCCAAGCTCTGTCAGCGCGTCAAGGCTGATATTTTTCAGCGCGGGGGCAAAGTAACGGTAAATGGGCTCGCCGTTCTCGTCCACTGCGGGAACGGTAAAGGCGTTATCGTAGCAATCGTTGTAAACGTCACCCGAGAAGGCGTGCGCGCCGATCGAGATAACCTTGGAAAGGTCGATCTCGGAGAGCGATGCGGCGTTAAAGAACGCGTAGTCGCCGATCTTGGCACCTGCACCGAGGTCCACGCTCTGCAGCTTGACCGCACCGTAGAACGCGCGGTTGCCGATGGTAACGTTGTCACCGATGACCAGCTCGGTCAAGGGGGACTTGAAGGTAACGTAGTAGATGGTGGTAAATACGTCGTAGGGCAGCGTCTCACCCTTGATCTCCATATTGGAGTAGGGGTTCAGGTAGAATGCGCTGTCGCCCAGCACAACGTCCGAACCGATCTTAACGCTTGCAAGGCTCTGGCACTCTGCAAACGCGCCGTTGCCTACCGTAATGCCGTCGGGCAGGGTCACGCTTGTCAGCTTGCTGCCGCTGAAGGCGTATGCGCCGATCTTTGTTACGTGGTCAAACGAGGGCGCGGTCTTGAGCGCGGTTCTTGCAAAGGCGTAGTCGCCGATGAGTGTCAGGTCGCCAAGCGTTACGCTTGCAAGACGGGTACAGTCCGCAAAGGCGTAAGCCTGCAGCTGCGTCACAGAGGGCAGCACGACCGAGGTGAGGTTGGCATTACCCGAGAATGCGCCCGTGCCTACCGTGGTAACGGGCAGGTCAAGTGTAAATTCGCCCTTGGTCGCGGGAGCAACCAGCACAAGCGTGCTCTTGGCAGTGTCTACGATGTAGGCAAGGTTCTCGCCCGTGGCAAAACGGGTGTTTGCCTTGTCAATGGTGATAGAGGCAAGCTTGGTGCCGCCAAAGGCGTTCTCACCAATCACCGCAACGTCCTTGCCCAGCGTGATCTTTTCAAGGTTCTTTGCGCCCTTGAATGCACCCGTGGGGATAACGGCGGAGTTGAGCGATACTTCCTTGAGCGATTCGCAGCCCGTAAAGGCGTACTTGCCAAGCTTATAGATGGGAGCCTTGATGGTCAGCGTCTTCAAAGAGGAGTTGTCCGCAAAGGCGTAAGCGCCGATCGACTGAATGTTTTCGGCAATGGTGACATTCGAGAGCGAGCGGTTGCCAGCAAAGGCGTAATCTGCGATTGCAACGGCACCGGTCAGCTTGATCGAGCCGCTCAGGGCACAGCCCTCAAACGCGCTTTCGTTGATGAACTTGACGTGCTCGATGCCCACCACGGTCTTGAGCGCGGTACAGCCGTAAAACGCGCCCCAGTCAATACGGGTCAGCGTGGAGGGGAGCACCACTCTTTCCAGCGCGGTCAGGTTAGCAAAGGCGTAAGCCGAAATGGTCTCCACGCCCTCGGGAATGATGACTTCCTTGATGGTGTTGTCACCGATAAACCATGCCTGCGACAGGGAGGGGTCTTCCTCGGTCACCAGCGAGGGGTCTTTGTCCACGTATTCGTAGTTGGAGAACGCAAACTGTCCGATCTGCGTCAGTCCCAAGCTTGCGGGGATCTCAACCACGCCGCCAAGACCGAAGTAGTTTTGCAGCATCGGACCTTGGGTCACGTAAGGATCCTTGACCTCAATGCTGATCGACTTGGAGTAGTAGGTGGATTTGCCGTCCATCATCACGCTTGCGGTAATGGATGCAAAGCCTTCCTTTTGCGCCACGATGGTGCCGGTCTTTTCGTCAACCGTTACGATATCGGGGTTGGAGGATTCAAACACCACCTTGGTGTCTGCGGGGAAATAGGTGTTGAGCTTGTAGCGAACCGTGACAGACTCGCTGGGGAACATTTCAAGCGAATAGAAGGACGAGCCAAACTTTGCTTCGTCGCCCGTTACGCCAATGTCGCGATCCGAGGAGTTGGCAAAATAGAACGCCTTATCCACAAAGTAGCCGGTCAGCTCAAAGAGGTCGGTAACGGGCTTATCGTACTTGACGTAGCCGGTGTCCCCCTCGGAGAGTACCTTGACGCGGAATTCGTAGAATTTCTTGTTGTTGTAGGGGTCGGTGATACGGATACGGGTCAGCGTGCCGGGGGTAATGGGAATGAGCGTGTTGCCCACGATCTGTACGTTATCGGGGTTAAAGGTAACGTAGTCAAGCAGATCTGCCCAGGAGGCATCGGGGTAGAGCACGGGGTTGAGATCGTAGAGCTGGTAGGGGGAAAGCTCCAGCGTGGGCATGGTCTGCTCTGCGGTCGGCTCAAAATCGGCAAACTCGGGCAGGTAGAAGTCCACGTACTGATCGGGCAGACCGATCTCATAGGTCGCCTCGTTCATTGCGTAGTCGTAGCAGGTCAGCGCAAAGGTGTTCTTGTGCGCCGCGCCGTTCTTGATGTCCTGAATGTAATCGGTCAGCTCCACGACCACCTCGGTGGTGGAGTTGAATTCGGAATAAATGGCGGTTACGTACTTGTCAAAGGTCTTGAACACGTAGCCTGTTTCGTCAAGACCCACGTAGCCGGGCTGCATTGCCATTGCGTAGTGGTTGTCGTAAATCGAAATTCTTGCGTACAGGCGGTTGGTCTTAGCGGATTTGTCGTATTCGGTGTAGTATTCAACGTCGGTTACGGCAGGTGCTTCAAAGTCGGTGTAAAGCGGGAAGGTCATGGTGTTGCGCAGGTTGGTGTCCGCGCCGCCGTCACCGTAGTCCAAAAGACCCTTGATGGTTACCGTGTATTTGGTGTTGTTCTTGAGGTTTTGCTCAATGGCGGAGAATCCTACGTCCAGGTTTGCGGGGAAGATGGTTGCGCCGCCGTCCGAGTAAGCCTTGCGGATCCATTGCTCGGTGCGCTCAAATACCACCTCGCCCGTGGAATCGTCGGTGATGGTGATTTTCATCTCCTTTGCACCGCGCAGCATACCCATCCAAACGTACTCCAGCGAGTTGACCGCACCCTCCTGGTTGGAAAGCGCAATGTAGTCGCGGTTTGCGCTGATCATCTTGGAAGCGGGGTCCTGAATGAAGTAGAAGGAGCCGAGGTAGCTGACGTAGTCGCCGTACAGAGAACCGATGGGACGGGATGCGTAAGCATCGGGCATGGTCTTGTCTTCAAAGTCAACCGAGCTGTCCAGCTCGTCCTTGTTGGTCTCGAAGTATTCAATGTCGAACATGGGCGCGCGCGTCCAGTCGCCGTAGAATGCAAGGAAGGGGCAACCCAGATCCACCACGCCCTCGCCCTGTGCGTCCAGCTGCACAAAGCCTTCTACGTACATGCCGTTCTCAAAGGAATCGTCCAGGTACTTGCGATCGGCGTCGGAGAGGGTCAGGGTCAGCTCAACGTCTGCGGTCGCGCCTGCAGCCACGGTCACGCTCTGACCGTTCTGCGTGCCGTTCTGCACGCTTGTTACGTTAACGCTGACGCCCTCGAGCAGGTAGCCCTCCTCGGTTACAACGGTCTTGCCGTCCACCGTCTTGGTCTCGCTGACGCCCTCGGTCATCACGGTTGCGGAAATATCGTAAGTTAAGGCAGTGTCACCAAAGTTTACGATCGAGAACTTGAGCACGTAAACGCCCACCTTGTCGGGGTCGTCGCCAAGCTCGATCTTGGATTTATCCATCACAGAGCCGCTCGCTCTGTTGTAGGTCTGAATGTATGCGGTGGTCAGCGCGCTTTCGTTGAGGTTCGCAAGACCTGCGCCCTGCTTTCTGACCGAGTAGGGCAGACCGTTCTTGCCAAGCACCACGTCGGCAGTAGACATGAGCAGGCGGTTGACAAGTGCTGCAACCTCTACGTCATTGTCTGCGATCTCGGGGAAGTTTGCTTTTACGTACTGGCGCAGCAGTGCTACCACGCCGGTCATGTTGGGGCACGCCATGGACGTACCCGAAATGCGGTCGTAGTCCTGACCGGGAACAGCCGAGAGGATCGAGCCGCCGTGTGCGGTGATCTCGGGCTTGATCTCAAGGTCGGGGGTAGGACCCCAAGAGGAGAAGCCGGACATGAAGGGACCCGAGGTCTGCGCGCGGCTGAACACGATCTTGCCCTTGCCGGCGGCTGCCAGCATTTCACCGTCGTCCTGGCTGATCGAGCAGGAGGGAATGGTTGCGTCACCCACGTTCATGCGGATCTCACCCGAAACGTTGTTGTAAATGATGACGGCAGCAGCACCCTTTTGCTGGGCGACGTTGACCTTTTCTTCAAAGGTGGTCGCGCCTCTGGCAACCAGTGCTACCTTGCCCTCGATATCAATGCCGGTGTAGTCGGCAGATCTGCCCGCACCGGGAATGAGTACGTATTCAAGCTCCAGCGAATCTCTGCCCTCGCCCAGCACGTCGTCAACCAAGTGCTTTTCCTTGCCTGCGCGGTTGGTGGAGTCGGCAAAGTAGATGATCTTGCCGTCATAGGTCATGTAAGGGGTCTTTGCGCCTTCGATCGAAGCCACGCAAAGCGCGCCCGCGTAGGTGGAGGGAGAGCCGACGGTTGCGGAGTCGGGGTTAGAGGTCAGACCCAGGTTACCGTTCTTTTCGGAGCCGTAGGTCGAGTTGTAGCTGTTGGAGGCTGCAACCACCAGGCTGATGCCTGCCTCGCGGATGTGGTCGTACACGCCCGAGATCTGCTCCTTCTCATTTTCGGTCGAGAAGCCGCAGGCAGTACCGATCGAGAGGTTGATAACGTCAACGCCCAGGATCACGCAGTCCTCCAGCGCGCCCAGAATCCAGGAGGTACGTGCGCTGGTCTCGGTGTCCGAGAAGATCTTCATGGCAACCAGCTGCGCGTTGGGGGCAACGCCCGTGATGGTGTCGTCCTTACCGACAATGATGCCGGATACGTGCGTACCGTGGTCGGACTGAATGGGGTAAACGTCCGCGTCTCTGTCCGCGTAGTCAAAGCTGTAGGGAACCTTTTCGCTGATGTATACGTCGGATGCGGTCAAGCCGGAAACAATGCCCGAAGCCTCGGTCTTGCCCACCAAGCCCTCTACGTCCGAGAAGGTCATACCGAGCTGATCGCGGTCTGCGGTAAAGTTGTCGGTCGAGAACGCGGTGTGGTAGTAGTCAAGACCCGTGTCAAGCACAGCCACCACCATGCCCGTGCCGTCGTATGCAAAGTCGGAGCTGTCGAAAATACCGGTGTCGTAAACGTCCACCGTGTTTTCCACCAGCTTGGTCTCTGCGGGCAGGTATACCTCGCCTACGATAACGGTTGCCTTTTCTGCCAGCAGCTCGTCGGTGCGGGACAGATCTCCTGCCTTGATGGTGATCTCAAAGCCGGAGAGCACGGTGTTATAGGAGAGTCCGAGGTCATAGTCAAGTCCTGCGGCATCCAGGTGTGCCAGCAGCTCGCTTTGCTTGCTTGCAATGCGCTGCTTGATGGCAAGACCTTCCTCGCTCTTGGCGTACTCGGAAAGCGACAGATCGGTATCTGCCTTCTCGTAAGCCTCCATGATGCCCGGTAGATCGGTGCGGATGATCAGGGAGATGACGTCGGTGTCCTTGACGCTGCTGGGCAGCTTGTGCACTACCTTGCTGTCAAGCAGACTCTCAACGTCGTTTCGCACGTCGCCGTCAAAGAGCCCGATGTAGTCGGACTTTTCGGCACCTGCAAAGGACGCTGATGACATGGTCAGCAGCGTAGCCAGCACAATCAGGACAGAGATCATACACGTGATCACTCTTAGGGTTGTTTTGCTGTTCATCGGTGTTTTTGCCTTTCGTGTTTTTTCTCGTTTTTACGCAATGGTGAACTCAGGGTAAAAATGTCAATATACAATCTTTATTATATCATATTTCGCGCGCGAGCGCAAGGGAAAGGTGCACATTCTCTTTTGGTCACATAGCATAAAATACTTTCTCGCAAAGTAAAGAACCCGTGAAATTGCTACAAAATTATATATACGCGCGCGTATATGGAAATAAAGCCCTTGATTTTTCGGCGTGATTGTGATACAATAATACGGAAAATTACTTTTTTATGCTCGGGCGACCCCAAAACGTGCGTATGCCCGGGAAGACATCGTGCAAAAACATATTAACCGATAGGAGAGGACACATGAAACACATGACCAAAGTTACGGCGCTTTTGCTGGCGCTGCTGATGATGCTGTGTGCCGTGCTGAGCGGCTGCAATACCCCGAATACGGGCGAAGAGCAGACCACCGTTGGCGGCAGCGAGCAGACCACTACCCCGGGCGGTAGTGAGGAGCAGACCACGGGCAGCCAGGACAAGGGCGAAAAGCAGACCTATACAGTAGAGGTCAAGTCGGTCGGCGGCATGGCGCTCCAGGGCGCAACCGTTATGATCTACGCAGACAGCACGCTGGAGGATCTGGTCAACTTCGGCACGACCGATGCAGAAGGTAAGGCAAGCATTGAAATGCCCGCTAAGGAGGGCTACGTAGCAGTCGTTTCGGGACTTCCCGCAGGCTACGAGGTCGAGTCTTATTACGAGATCGTGGGCAACAGCGTAACCGTATACGCAGTATCCCGCGTCATTTCCGATACCAATATTCAGGGCGTTTCCTACAAGGTTGGTGACGTTATCCGTGACTTCACCGTTGTGGATACCGACGGCAAGAGCCACACCCTTTCCGAGATCCTCAAGGATAAGGAGCTGGTCGTGCTCAACTTCTGGTACGTAACCTGCTCTTGGTGCGGCGAGGAATTCCCCTATATGAACAACGCCTACAACAACTACGGCGACAAGGTGGAGATCCTTGCACTTGACCCCTACGGCACCGATACCGAAAGCGATATTTCCACCTACAAGGCGTCCATGGGTCTGGATTTCCCCATGATCAAGGACTACAACGCGCTGTACGCCGCATTTGGCGTAACCGCATTCCCCACCTCTGTATTCGTGGACCGTTACGGCGTCATCTGCCTGATCGAGGAGGGTGCTTTGCTTGGCGATCAGCCCTTTACCGTGGCGTTTGACCACTTTACGGGCGATGATTACGAGCAGGGTCTTTATCAGAGCGTGGATAGCCTGATTCCCGAGGTTTCGGTCAACGTTTCCATGCCCAACCCCGAGGAGATCTCGGCTGCCATCAGCGGCGAGGGCTTTAACGGCACCTACCGCGCAGAGGAGTCCGAGGAATATAAGGACATCACCTGGCCCTTCGTGCTTGGTGAGAAGGACGGCTATGCGTGCGTCAAGCCCGCAAACACCGGCGTGGCAAATTCTTTCTCGATCCTGTACTGCGACGTAGAGCTCAAGGCAGGTCAGGCTGTTTGCTTTGATTTCTTCTCCTCGAGTGAAGCGTACAGTGACGTGCTGTACACCATCGTGGACGGCGTGGACGTCAACAGCATCTCCGGCTCTATGGGCTGGTCTACCTGCTATCCTTACGTTGCTACCAAGGACGGCACGTACGAGATCGCCTTCTCCTACGTCAAGGACACCGACACCGACGAGGGCGAGGACACCGTATATATCACCAATCTGCGCGTGGTGGATATGAACAATATCTCCACCCCCACCTACATCCCGCGCTATGCAGCAACCGACCGCGCAGAGGATGGCTTTGGTTATAACAATTACGTAGAAGTTGTGTTCAACGAGCAGGACGGCTACTATCACGTCGGCACTGCTGACGGACCTTATCTGCTGGCGGACCTGATGGGTTACACCCAGTTCAGCCAGGAGTCTGTTTACAATATGGCGTATAACGGCAAGCTGGGCGAGACCTACTACGACGAGATCGTGGAGTACTTCACTCACGCCTCCAACTCGCAGCTGGCAGGCGTTGTAACCGTCAATGCAGAGCTTGCGGAGATCCTGAAGTACGTAGCGGCTACCGTGGGTGCTGAGGGTCACGATCAGGAGTGGCTGCAGTTCTGCCAGTACTATGATGCGTACGGCACGGGCGGACAGCAGCTCGAGGACCCCATCAAGGGTCTTGCACCCTTCTGCGCATACAAGGCAGAGCTTGGCGCGAACAACTATTTTGAGTATAACCGCGTGATCATGCCCAGAGGCTTGCTTGCAGAGTTCACTCCCACCGTCTCGGGCGTATACCGCATCACCTCGTTTGCAGATCAGCAGGTTGAGGGCTGGCTGTTTGACGAGAACCGCAATGAGATCATGGCGTACGAGCATTGCGAGAGACTGTACTCCGATCTTGGCAACGTTTCCATCGTGTTCTACATGGAGGCTGGCAAGTCCTACTATATCGACATCGCGTACTGGGACGTTTACGGCGTGGGCGTCGTGCCTTACACCATTGAGTTCCTGGGCGAGAGCTACGATTACTTCCGCACCTGCGCTCCCGGCTACTTCACCTACTACGAGACCGAGGACGATACCGTAACCAGCGAGATCATCGCGCTTGGTATCGACGTAGCGCTTGGCGAGGACGGCTACTATCACGAGCTGCGTGCTGACGGAACGCTTGGCAGCATCGTATATGCCGATTTCACCAGCCTTTCCGCAATCTTCAACAGCTACTCCTTAGTGGAGATGGTTGAGATGGATGCGTTCAACTTCAAGTACACCGAGGGTGACTTGCTGATCATGGCGTACATGGAGCGTTATCCCGAGAATACCAGAGAAAAGCTGCAGGAGCTTTGGGGCGATGCCTTTGAGGAATACGCTGCAGAGTATCTGCTGGACGAGGTGCTTGCAGGCAAGTACCACGGTGCAGGCGAGGATATGACCGAGGTTGCCAGAAAGTATGCAGGCATGCTGATCGGCGCTAGCGAGCAAGCTCCCGAGCTGCAGGGCTGCGTGGCAGTCAATGCCGAGCTGGCTGATCTGCTCTGGAAGCTGATGGATAAGTACACCTTTGCGGGCGTGGAAAACTCCTGGACAAAGCTGTGCTTCTATTATCAGCATCTGGGCGCGTAAGAATATGATTTTTGCCGAACCCTTGCCATAGGGTTCGGCAAACGCCGTATTTTGCGGCGGTAAAAAAACCGAAAATCAGAGGATCTTATGAGAAAAATCATGAAAAATAAAGCGATTTTGGCGTTCTCTGCGCTGCTTTTGTGCCTGTGCATGCTGCTTGCGGCGTGCAATAACGGGGGACAGGGTCAGACCTCTACCGATACACAGGGCACCGAGCAGGGCACCGAGCAAAGCACGCAATCGACTACCGAAAGCGAAACCGCGCCCGATTCCTTGCCCGAGGACACCACGGGAGCGGATACCGAGCAGGACACCCAGCCTGCACCCGAGACCGTGACCTTTACCGTAACCGTGATCGGTTCTGACGGAAACCCCAGACAGGGTGCGGTCGCGCGCTTTTATCTGGGCGAGGAGCAGGTGAGCATGGTGCCCACGGCTGCCGACGGCATTGCCAAGGCAGACCTGCTGCCCGATACTTATACGGTGGTTATTGACAACATTCTGGGTGAAAAGTATGATACCGAGGGCTGCACCGTCAGCCCCGAAAGCCCCACCCTGGAGGTCAGACTGTACGGTCTTCCCGCTGCGGGCGAGGAGATCTACGCGTACTCTGCCGACGTTGATGATTACGTGCCGTACAACACGGGCAAGCTCTCCGAGGGTGAGTATTGGTCGGCGCTGACTGCGGGAGATATGACCTATTTCCTGTTCGTTGCATCTCGCGGCGGCGTGTTCCGCATCTGGGCGGACGAGCAGCTGCCCCTGTCGATCGGCTACTTTGGTTCTACCTCGTTCGTGCTGACCGAGTCTGTGGCGGTGGAAGAGAACAACGCCATTTGCGTTGAGGTGTACGAGGATATGGTGCGCAATTACGCCTTTGTCATCGGCGTGCGCGCCGAGGACGCGTCCTTGACCGATTGCATTTTGCACGTGGAGTACGTGGGTGAGCGCGAGCTGACCGACGACGATCTGCCTTGGAATGACGTGATGCCCGAGGGCGCTCTTGCAACCTTCCAAAAGCCCACCGGCACGCTCAGACCCTTTGACGTAACCAGCACCAAGCTGAGCGCCGTGTATAACCCCGAGGACGGCTATTATCACCTCGGCGCTGCGGACGGCCCCGTGCTCATGCTCAATCTGGGCAACGCATCGCCCTATATGGACGCGCTGACCACCGTTTGCGACAACATGCGCCTTGGCGTGTACGTGTATGATGCGGACGGCAAGCTGCTCTCCAAGGACAGCTATAACGACCTGATCTGGGCGTATAACGCAGTATCTGACGGCGGCTATTATCCGCTTGATCAAACGCTTGCGGATATGATGACTGTGGTAGGCAACTATATGGGCTGGTACGATGCATCCTCGCCCATGTACCTGTTTGACATGCAGCCGCTCGTGCCTGAAAACGCATATCTGTTTGCGTGCGTATATGCGCAGTAAACTTGCATTATTTTAATCAAACAAAAGGAGAATTACCATGAATTTCAAGAGATTTTTCATGCTGCTTGCAGCAGCTCTGATGCTTTGCGTGGTGATGGGCGCAGTTGCTTGCGATAGCAACGAGGGCACTGCCGATACCACCGAGCCTGCTACCCAGGCTCCCACGGAGTCCACCGAAACCGAAGCACCCACTGCCGAGCAGACCACCGTGGAAGAGACCACCGACGACGGCAAGGTTACCTATACGGTAAAGGTTGTGGACGCGTCCGGCGCACCCGTTGCAGGCGTTGCAGTGCAGTTCTGTGACGATAACGGCTGCCGCATGCCTGTAGCGACCAACGCAGAGGGCATCGTGACCCTGACCGATGCAGAGAGCAACTTCCACGTGACCATCGCGTCCGTGCCCGAAGGATTTGCTGCTGACGCCAACGAGTACTATTTCGACGGCGCGTTCGAGCTGACCATCACCCTGAACGCACAGTAAGATAGCGAAAAGGACTGATTCAAGTTGATTTGAGTCAGTCCTTTTTTGTTTTTGCATTTGCCCATAACGGATAGTTGGATAAAACGGACACGCGAAATAAGCCTCCCTCGGAGAGGGAGGCTTTATAGCACTCAACCGTCTTGCTCACTTATCCGCCATGGGTTGCCTTTATGAGCCTTCTCCTGCGGGAGAAGGGGGACCGCGAAGCGGTGGATGAGGAGTCAAAGTGTAGTTGCAAAGCAAAGTAATATTTCGGGTTGAATTTTTACAATTTGAAATTCTTTTCTAACACCTCATCCGTCAGCCTTCGGCTGCCACCTTCTCCCACTGGAGAAGGCTTTTTAAGTTGCCC
>JAZRDG010000072.1:0-5337 GCA_045660125.1 Eubacteriales bacterium
GTAAAGTACCCACCATGCGTTGCTGTGTTTACAAGGAGCGCGCGATTCTGGGCGAGCGTGTTAAAATCGCCATGGGCGGTGATCCCAACAACCCCAACGTCATTCAGGTCATCGATATTGCCTGCGACGAGTGTCCCGTAGGCGGCTTTGAGGTCACCAACGCTTGCCGCGGCTGTCTTGCACACCGCTGCGAGGACGTTTGTAAGTTCGGCGCGATCTCCTTTGACCGCGACCACGTAGCCCATATTGATAAGTCCAAATGTAAGGAATGCGGCGCGTGCGCCAAGGTTTGCCCCTTCAGCGCCATCGTCAGCCGTAAGCGTCCCTGCCAGAATGCTTGTAAGGTCAAGGCGATCTCGATGAACGAGGACAAAGCCGCAAAGATCGACAATTCCAAGTGCATTCAGTGCGGCGCGTGCGTATATCAGTGCCCCTTCGGCGCGATCACGGACAAGTCCTACATGGTCAACGCCATCGACATTCTCAAAAAGAGCGAGCGAAACACGCGCGGCGGTAGCTACAGAGTATACGCCGTGGTTGCTCCCTCGATCTCCAGCCAGTTCTCGTATGCAAAGCTGGGACAGGTGATCACGGGTCTTAAAAAGCTCGGCTTCCACGACGTCATCGAGGCAGCGCTTGGCGCAGACATGGTGGCTATGGCGGAGGCAAAAGAGCTTTCCGAAAAGGGCGTTCTGACCAGCTCCTGCTGCCCTGCATTCGTGCAGTACGTCAAGCAGAACTTCCCTGCTCTGGTGCAGCACATCTCGCACAACATGTCCCCCATGGCAGTGCTGGCAAAGTACATCAAGGAAACCACCCCCAACGCAAAGGTCATCTTTATCGGCCCCTGCACCGCAAAGAAGGCAGAGGCGCAGCTGGAGCAGGTCAAGCCCTGGGTTGACACCGTGCTGACCTTCGAGGAGCTGCAGGCGCTGTTTGACAGCCGCGACTTTGACCTTTCCACCTTTGAGGAGGGCGTGCTTGACAACGCATCCTACTTTGGCAGAATCTTTGCCCGCAGCGGCGGCTTGACCGATGCTGCAGCACAGGCAATGAAGGAGCAGAACATTGACTTTGAGATCAAGCCCGTGGTCTGCGACGGCATTGAAGCCTGCCGTATGGCACTGCTCAAGCTGAACAAGGGCGTGCTGGACGGTAACTTTATCGAGGGCATGGCTTGTATCGGCGGTTGTATCGGCGGCGCAGGCTGTCTGACCCACGGCGAGAAGAACAAGGCAGAGGTTGACAAATACGGCCGCGAGGCACTTGAGAAAAACATCAGCGATGCAATTTCGCTGTTAAAGTAAACATAAGGAGATTTTTTGATATGGCAAACAGATTCGTACTCAACGAGACCAGCTATCACGGCAAGGGCGCGATTGCAGAGATCGCAACCGAGATTCAGGCAAGAGGCTACAAAAAGGCACTTGTTTGCTCCGACCCCGATCTGATCAAGTTCGGCGTAACCAAGAAGGTCACCGACGTGCTGGACGCTGCAAATATCGCATATGATATGTTCAGCGACATCAAGCCCAACCCCACCATCGAAAACGTACAGAGCGGCGTTGCAGCTTGCAAGGCAAGCGGCGCTGACTGCATCGTAGCAATCGGCGGCGGCTCCTCCATGGACACCGCTAAGGCAATCGGCATTATCATGGAAAACCCCGAGTTTGCAGACGTCAGAAGCCTTGAGGGCGTAGCACCCACCAAGAACAAGTGCACCCCCATCATCGCTGTGCCCACCACCGCAGGCACCGCTGCAGAGGTTACCATTAACTACGTTATCACCGACGCGCAGAACAACCGCAAGATGGTTTGCGTAGACGTACACGACATTCCCGTAGTTGCAGTCGTTGACCCCGACATGACCGCTTCTATGCCCAAGGGTCTGACCGCTGCGACCGGTATGGACGCGCTGACCCACGCAATCGAGGGCTACATCACCGGCGCTGCTTGGGAGATGAGCGATATGTTCCACATCAAGGCGATCGAGCTGATTGCAAAGCACCTGCGCGGCGCAGTTGCAAACACCGACGAGGGCCGCGAGGGCATGGCTCTTGGTCAGTACATCGCAGGCATGGGATTTTCCAACGTAGGTCTTGGCATCGTGCACTCCATGGCTCACCCTCTGGGCGCACTGTACGATACCCCTCACGGCGTTGCTAACGCGATCATCCTGCCCACCGTTATGGAGTACAACGCTCCCGCTACCGGTGAAAAGTACAGAGATATCGCCGTTGCGATGGGCGTCAAGGGCGTTGCAGACATGACCCTGGAAGAAGCAAGAGCTGCTGCCATCGGCGCAGTCAAGCAGCTTTCTCTGGACGTTGGCATTCCCGCTGACCTTAAGGAGATCGTTAAGGCTGAGGATATCGACTTCCTCTCCGAGTCCGCTTACGCAGACGCTTGCCGTCCCGGTAACCCCCGCGAGACCAGCGTAGAGGAGATCAAGGCGCTCTACCTCAAGCTGATGTAATCATATAAAGCGCGTATAGGCGCGATCCGTTTTGATACATGCAAAGCGGATCGCGCCTTATTTTTTGCCAAGGCGGCAACAAAGATGCGCAAAACAATTGCATAATTCATAATAGTATGCTATAATGGAGATACCTATCAATATCATCTGAACGAGGCATATTATGATACAGTCACCCAAAGCATTCATCGCACGGGAAGCAACCGAATATAAGCTGCTGCTCAAAGCCATTCCGGCAACGGTGGTCACGCTGTTCGTTGTCAGCGTGATCTGCATGAACCTGCTTGCCAACAAAACGCTTTTGCAGTTGGATTGGATCGCGCTGGACGGCGGCATTCTGATCTCCTGGCTTTCCTTTATGTGCATGGACATCATCACCAAGCACTTCGGACCCAAGGCGTCCAACCGCATTACCGTGCTTGCCGCAGCCATCAACCTGTTGACCTGCCTGATCTTTTTCGTGGCAAGCGCAATTCCCTCCAACGCGGGAGATTACACCGTATTTGACGAGATCTTCGGCGGCACGTGGTTTATCCTGCTTGGCAGCACCGTGGCGTTTTTGGCATCCGGCGTGATCAACAACACGCTCAATTGGACCATCGGCAAGGCGTTTCGCAAAAATCCCGACGGCAAGCTTGCATACGCCGCTCGCACCTACGTATCCACCTTTATCGGTCAGTTTCTGGACAATTTCATTTTCTCGGTCATTGTCTTTGTGCTGTTCGCGCCCATCTTTTGGAACGGATTTCACTGGACGGTGCTGCAATGCGCCATGTGCGCGCTGACGGGAGCCGTGGCAGAGCTGATCATGGAGATCGTATTTTCGCCCATCGGATACCGCATTACCAAAACGTGGCAAAAGCAAGCGGTTGGTAAGGAATACTTGGATTTTATAAAGGGGGATAAACAGGCATGAAGGTACTGATCACGGGAACCTCTCAGGGCATCGGCAAGGCGATCGCCGCGCATTTTCTTGCAAACGGTCACACCGTCATCGGCATTGACCGACAGGCTGCAAGCCTTTCTTGCGCGCAGTACACGCATTACGTTTGCGACGTGCGCGACAAGGAGCATCTGCCCGAAATTGACGGCGTAAACGTTCTGATCAACAACGCGGGAACGCAGAACGAGGACGATATCGATATCAACCTCAAGGCGCTGATCTATATCACCGAGAAATACGGCGTGCAGCCAAACATCAAATCCATACTCAACATCGGCTCGGCAAGCGCGCACACAGGCGCGGAGTTCCCCGAATATTGCGCAAGCAAGGGGGGCATTCTTGCTTATACCAAAAACGTTGCCATGCGCGTCGCCCAGTACGGCGCAACCTGCAACAGCCTTGACCCCGGTGGCGTGCTGACACCCTTGAATCAATGCGTGATCGACGATCCCGTGCTCTGGCAGCAGATCATGGACGAAACGCCGCTCAAGCGTTGGGCAACGCCCGAGGAAATGGCGGAATGGGCATACTTCTTAACCGTAACCAACAAGTTCTGCACGGGACAAAACATCTTGGTGGACGGCGGCGAAGCCATCAACTACCACTTTGTGTGGACAGAATAAGCTTTAAAGAGAGGTTCTTATGAAACGATACGCAATATACGGCGCAGGCTCGCTTGGCACGGTGCTGGGCGCTTATATCACCAAAAACGGCGGACAGATTGACCTTGTCAACCGCAACAAAGCGCACGTGGAAGCCCTGCGCGCAAACGGCGCGATCATCAACGGCACGGTGGATATGACCGTTCCCGTTTCCGCGCTCACGCCCGACCAGATGAGCGGCAAATACGACGTGATTCTGCTTTTGACCAAGCAGCTGCTTAACAAAGAGGTGGTCACCTTCCTTTGCGACTATCTGGCTGACGACGGCGTGATCGTGACGCTGCAAAACGGACTGCCCGAGCCGGGCATTGCCGAGATCGTTGGCTCGCACCGCACCATGGGCTGCGTGGTGGAATGGGGCGCGGCACTCACCGCTCCCGGCGTTTGCACCCTGACCAGCGAGGTGGACAGCCTCTCCTTCCACATGGGCAAGATGGACGGCATTACGGACGAGAAATTCAACGAGGTCAAGGCGCTGCTTGAATTGATGTGCCCCGTGCACGAGGAAAGCAACCTGATCGGCGCGCGCTGGTCAAAGCTCTTGATCAACGCTACCTTCTCGGGTCTTGGCACAGTTGTGGGCGGCGTGTTCGGTGACGTATCCGAAAACAAGGACGCTCGCAAGGTTGCCATTCGCTGCATGAAGGAGTGCATTGACGTGGGTCACGCCGCAGGCGCGCAGTTCGCACCCGTGCAAGGCAAGAATATCACCGCACTCTTCTACTACAAGGGCGCGATCAAGCGCACGTTTGCCACCATGCTGATCCCGATCGCCATGAAAAAGCACCGCAATATCGAGCCCTCCATGCTGCAGGACCTGAAAAAGGGCAAGAAATGCGAGATCGATGCCATCAACGGCGTGGTTTGCGAATGGGGCAGAAAATGCGGCGTGAAAACGCCGATCAACGACCGCATCGTCGAGATCGTCAAAAAGTGCGAATCCGGCGAGCTGACCCCCAAGGCGGAAAACATTGCGCTGTTTCACGATCTTCTTTAATTTCAAATAAAAAAGGACGGCGCAAAGCGAACTTCTTATAAGGAGGTTTAAACTTGACTTGTAGGGACCGGCGTCCCCGACGGTCCATTAAGCCATAATTGCATTGCAGAAGACAAATATTAACCCCGACAGATTTTTGAATATCTGTCGGGGTTATTTATTATGAATCATTTTCATCGATTACCCTTTGGCAATTCAAACGGTTTTCCATTAAGTCAAATAATTTATCTTCTGTTGTTTTAGGATTGGGTTGCTTGCG
>JAZRDG010000073.1:0-7045 GCA_045660125.1 Eubacteriales bacterium
AACGAGGAGAACGCCTGCGCGCCTGCCCACTCGTTCTGCATGATACCAAGGAAGTTGACCATCTGGTTGCAAAGGGTTGCAAGGTGCTTTGCGGGAGCAGAGGTGATCTTACCGGTCACGCCGCCAAGGCCCTCCTGGATCAGCTGCTTGAGCGACCAACCTGCGCAATAGCCGGTCAGCATGGAAAGGTCGTGAATGTGGATATCCGCATTTCTGTGTGCGTTGCCGATCTCGTCGTCATAGATCTCGGACAGCCAGTAGTTAGCGGTGATCGCGCCCGAGTTGGAAAGGATCAGACCGCCTACGGAGTAGGTCACGGTGGAGTTTTCCTTCACTCTCCAGTCGGTGTTCTTGACGTACTTGTCCACGATCTCCTTATAGTCAAGGATGGTGGACTTCATGTTACGCATCTTCTCTCTCTGTCTACGGTAGAGAATGTACGCCTTAGCCACGTCGCCGTAGCCGCCCTGCACCAGTACGTTTTCTACGCTATCCTGTACTTCCTCAACTGCGATCAGACCGTCCTTGATCTTAGGCTCAAAATCTGCGGTGACCTTGAGTGCCAAGAAATCGATCACGCTGGGGTGGAACTGTCTTTCCTGTGCCTCGAACGCCATCTTGATCGCGTCCGAAATCTTGCTCAGATTAAAATCTACTACTTTTCCGTCTCTTTTTAATACCTTATACATAGCTCTCTCCTTTGTGTCATTTTTATGTTGAAATTTGTTGTAAAATAAAGAATACTGTAAAAACACCGAAGGCGGTGCTTTTACAGTATACTATAAGTTTCCGGATTTGTCAACCCCTAAATACACAATATTTTGATATTTTTTCAAATTTTAACACAATATATTGTGGTGCATGCGTCAAACGCCTCGGAGCTGTGCCTTGGGCACGTAGGCTTTTAGCACATTGACCAAATCGGTCATTTGGTTTTTGTCATATCCGTCAAGACCCTTACCGATCAGGTCTCCCGAGTCGATAAAGCCCTGCAGATAGTGCGCGTGATCCCCTGCCAGCCACACGCCCATATCCTCAATATCCAGGGCAGTGTGCAGCTGCTTGACCACGGTGGTGCGCAGCTCAAAAGGCACGCTCGACTCGCGCAGCAGCGCAATGCTCTGCTCGATGGGTGCGGTATCAAAGTGCGGCACGCCCACGGTCACGGCATATTTCTCGCGGCTGTTTTTGACGTCCATGGCAACGTAGTCAAGCAGCCCCTCGTTGATCAAAGCACCCAGGCGGTCGGGATACGAGCCGTTGGTATCCAGCTTGACTGCAAAGCCCAGCTCGCGCACGCGCAGGATAAACTCGCGCAGATCGTGCTGCAAAAGCGGCTCGCCGCCCGTGATGGCAACGCCGTCCAGAATGCCCTGTCGCTTTTTAAGAAATGAGTAGATCTCCTCTTCAAGGAACGCGGGGTTCTCCCCCGGACGCAGCACAAGCCCCGCATTATGGCAGAACGGGCAACGCATATTGCACCCGCCCGTGAACACGGTGCACGCCATATGATCGGGAAAATCCAGCAGCGTCAGCTTTTGAAAGCCTTGGATATTCATGTGCTTCCCTCCTTTTTATTGACCTTGGAGGACACGATCTGTCCGTTATCCATGCGGAATACGCGATCGGCACGCTCGGCGATCGCCATATCGTGCGTGACCATGATCAGGGTCTGTCCCAGCAGATCCTTGGTCTCCAGGAGCAGATCCAGCACCTCGTCCGCATTCTCTCTGTCAAGGTTGCCCGTAGGCTCGTCGGCAAACACCACCAAGGGCAGATTGATCAGCGCACGCGCGATCGCCACTCTTTGCATCTGACCGCCCGAAAGCTCGCTGGGAAGATGGTGCAAGCGGTCACCGAGTCCCAGCGAAGCCACCAGCTTTTTGAGATTTTCTTCATAAGAAATATCCTCTTTGTTGCACATCAGCGTGGGCACCAGAATATTCTCCAGTGCCGTAAACTGCGGGATCAAGTTGTGGCTTTGGAACACCATGCCGATATGATTGCCGCGGAAGCGCGCAAGCTCGTCCTGCGGCATAGCCGTGATCTCTCTGCCGCGAATGATGACCTTGCCCGCGTTGGGTCTGTCCAAGCCTGCCATGGTATGCAGCAGCGTGGACTTACCCGAGCCGGACGAACCGATAATGGCAACGAACTCGCCCTCGTAAACGCGCAGATTGACGCGATTGACCGCGTTGACCACCTCGTCATACTGCTTGTACTGACGGATCAGGTCAACCGTTTCCACAACGACTCTTCTATCTTCCATTGCTCAAACCTCCTTTTGGTTGGTGCCGTCCTGCTTTGCCCCGAGGGCAGCGTTGCGTCGCTTCCACAGAACGTACGGCACAAAACAGGATGCAAAGCCGCAAGCCACCGAAACGGCAGCGCACAGGGCAAGTGCCCAAAGCGGCATGAAATAATTATAATTGATAGCTTGTGCCATGCCAAGCGCAGGCAGCAAGCGGCTCACGGTCAGGTACAGCACGAAATTGAACGCATAGCTCATGCCCAGCGTGACCGCAAAGGCAATGCCCGAGAGCACCGCTCCCGCCGTGACGTGCAAGCCGCCGATCTCGCGTCCAAAGCCGCCCAGGGCTTGCAGCATATAAAATTCCTCTTCCCTTCTGCGATAGAACAGCAGCTGCGAGAAGAACCAGATCAGCGGAGATACGGTCAGAATAAAGACCGAAATGACCGCGGTGACCAAGTGATCCTGTCGCGCGTCTGCGATCATGTCGTCAAAGAAGGTACCGTTTCTTTGGTATTTCCATGCAAAATCGTCGGCAAGCGTCAAGATCTGCTTGGCAAGCGCGTCTGCACGCTCAAGCGTCAGCCCGTCCTCCAGATACACGGTCATAACGTCGCAAGCGCCGTCCAGCAGGGTCAGGCGTTTGAACGACTCGGTCTGCACGCCTACGGTCAGGTAGCTGTCCGAGGGGCATTCGGTGATCACGGCACATACCACGTATTCACCCGAAAACGTGCCCGTGGTGCCATAGTCAAAGGTGTAGTTCTCAAGCTGCTGCAAAAGGATCTGGTCGCGGCGCGTAAACAGACGGTTGTCCGTGATCTTTCCGTCCACGTAAGACGCAAAGTACACGGTATCTCCCACCGCAAAATCAAAGCGCTGTGCGCCCAGTATGCTTTCGCTGACAATGATGCCGTAAGGGTTATCCAACACCGCGTAAGGGTCGCCCTCAAAGGTGTAAAGTCCCGATGCGATGGCGTTATCGATCCACGTCTTATCCACGGCGGTATATTTATAGGAATTGGTCGCGATCTCGTATCCTGCGCGCTCGCCCGAGCTTTGTACGCCGTATTCACCGTATGCCAGCGCGTTCTCGCTCTTGAGCACCATATGCGCCAGCAGATTATCGGCTCTTTCCTGCTCTTCTGCCGCCACGTATGCAACGCCGTCCATAGCGCGGATCGCCTCGGACATATACTGCACGTCACCGTTGATGGCGCTCGCCGTGATCTCATCGTAATACGGACGGATTTCGTTGCCATCCTCGTCCTTGGGTCTCTCGTCCGGCAGGTACTGATATGCTAGCGTAAACTCGTCCACGGCAGTCTCCTGCTTGGTCTTGATCATATCCGCAACGTAAAGTCCCGATATAAAGAGCGACGCAAACGCCACCGCAGAGCAGACCAGACGGATATAATACTTGCGCATGCGCCACATGCCCGCAAGCTCGTAATCGCGCGGAAAGCTTTTGCCAAACAG
This sequence comes from Eubacteriales bacterium, assembly GCA_045660125.1. GTDB lineage: Bacteria > Bacillota > Clostridia > Oscillospirales > CAG-272 > SVQP01. Next base: position 3,731 of record JAZRDG010000073.1, read on the forward strand.
GTGCAGCGAGCGGCGCGGCGAGCTGACAAGACCTGCATTGTTGCGCGAGACAATGAGCGACATGGGCGTTTTGCCTGCCATGATGCGCACGGGCAAAAAGACGGAAAGCAGCACGGTCACAAAAGACAGCGCAAGCACCTTGAGCGGTGCTGCGAGCGCAAAGCGGAACAGCACGCCGCCCGGCAGATACACGATCAGCATCACGATTGCCGAGAGCAGCATGCTTGGCAAAAAGGTCAGCGCGGCAATGGCGGCAAGCTCAAAGAACGCCACGCGGAACAGCATGCGAAAATCCGCGCCGCAGGTCATGTAAATACCGTATTGGAACTGGTGATTTTCCACGCGCATGACGTAAAGAATGGTCAGAATGATTGCGCAAAGCGCAAGCATTGCAAGGCAAATGGCAGCATAACGCCACACGCCCGGCGTAACGTATTCGGTTTGATACGTATACAGCGGCGTAAATTCGTACGCCCAGCTGCCCATCATGCAGCGGTCGCGGAACTTTGCAAAGCTGCGCGTGATGTCGCTGCCCTTGAGCGTTACGTGTGCCTCGCTGTTCTCTGCCCCGGGCAGGATCTCGACCTCGTAAAACGAGTCGTCCACCGCGGATTGCGCATTCAGCATATTTTTAAAGGTTGCGGTCTGCGTGGGCGTCAGATCGGGGATGATGACGTGATACGCGTAAGACTCTGCCACGCGCTGCTCGGCAATTGCGTTATTGGTATCCAGCGAAAATGTCAGCGACCAAAAGATGCTCTGTACCACCAAAAGCGCAAGGAAAAAGCCCGCATATTCCCGCCAACCAAACAGGACCGTGCGAAAGGCATTCTTGACACTTCGCTTAAAAATGCTCATGGCTTCTCCTTAATAATATCTTTGTACGGCAATGACCTTGCCAAGCACCTCGGCTTTGGAAACGATGATGGGCTGCATGGACTTGTTCTCGGGCTGCAGGCGATAATGCCCACCCTCCTTGAAAAAGCGCTTGACGGTTGCGCTGTCGTCCACCATGGCAACCACGATCTCACCGTTATCGGCATACGAGGTGCGGTTGACGATCACCACGTCACCGTCCAGAATGCCCGCATCGATCATGCTTTGTCCCTGCACGCGCAGAGCAAACAGGTTATCCTTATCATAGCCGCCGTGCGGCACGAAGGGCACGCTGCCCTCGTAGTTCTCCATAGCAAGGATCGGCTGCCCTGCGGTCACCTTGCCCAAAAGCGGCACGCCCGCAGCCACGGGCTGATCGTCGCACAGGCGCAAGGCGCGGCTTTTGCCCTCGTCCTTGACGATATATCCCAGCATTTCCAGTCTGCCAAGGTACATATGTACGGTAGAGGTGCTCTTATAGTCCAGCGCCTCCTTGATATCGCGCACGCTGGGCGCATAGCCGCGCTCGCGAATGGTCTTGGCTATATAATCGTAAACTCTTTGTTCTCTTTGATTGAGCTTTTGCATACTATCACGCTCCGTTTCATTTCGTTACCCTTATTATAACACACGCGCGCGCAATTTGCAAACATTTGTTCTTTTTGGCGCAGTGGCATTTTTCACAATCTTTTGGGGTTCTGTTTGTGTGATTTTCATAGAATATATTTTTGCATTTACTCTTGCAAAACGTCGGAATATGTTATATAATTATATTGGGAGAGAAAGGGCTTTCCCCACTAAAAGGCAAAAAAATAATTAGATATACAAAAGGAGAACCACACCATGACCAACAACAAGTACGTTTTGGATTGGATCAATGAGATGGCTGAGATGACCCGTCCCGACAGCATTGTCTGGATCGACGGTACCGAGGAACAGGCAGAGGCGCTGCGCGCAGAGGCTTGCTCTACCGGTGAGATCATCAAGCTCAATCAGGATCTGCTGCCCGGCTGCTATCTGCACCGCACCGCCATCAACGACGTAGCGCGCGTAGAAGCAAGAACCTTTATCTGCACTCCCACCAAGGAAGAAGCAGGTAACATCAACAACTGGATGGCACCCGAGGAGATGTACGCAAAGCTCAAGAAGCTGTACACCGGCTCTATGCAGGGTCGCACCATGTACGTTATCCCCTACTCTATGTCCATCGTAGGCTCTCCCTTCGCAAAGTACGGCATTGAGCTGACCGACTCTATCTACGTCGTGCTCAACATGCTGATCATGACCCGCGTTGGCACCTCCGTTCTCGAAGCACTGGGCGATTCCCCCGACTACATCAAGGGTCTGCACGCAAGAGCTGATCTGGACGAGAACAACCGTTACATCACCCACTTCCCTCAGGACAACACCATCATGTCGGTTAACTCCGGCTACGGCGGAAACGTACTGCTTGGTAAGAAGTGCTTCGCTCTGCGTATTGCATCTTACCTTGGCAGAAAAGAGGGCTGGATGGCTGAGCACATGCTCATTCTGGGCGTTACTTATCCCAATGGCGAGAAGAAGTACCTGACCGCTGCATTCCCCTCCGCTTGCGGTAAGACCAACCTCGCAATGCTCATTCCCCCCAAGTTCTATACCGAGCAGGGCTACAAGGTAGAGTGCATCGGTGACGATATTGCATGGCTGCGCGTCGGCGAGGACGGCAGACTGTGGGCTGTTAACCCCGAGAACGGCTTCTTTGGCGTAGCTCCCGGTACCAACGTACAGTCCAACCCCAACGCACTGGCATCCACCATGCGTGACACCATCTTCACCAACGTTTGCCACGACCTTGACAACAACACCGTTTGGTGGGAAGGCCTTGACAACAATCCTCCCAAGAACGCGCTCAACTGGAGAGGCGAGCAGTGGGATTACACCAAGTACGACAAGAACAACAAGGTTGCTACCGCAGGTGCACACCCCAACTCCCGCTTTACCGCTATGGCTACCAATTGCCCCTGCCTGTCCGAGGCTTACTATAAGCCCGAGGGCGTGCCCGTAAGCGCAATCGTATTCGGCGGCAGACGCGCAAAGACCGCTCCCCTGGTTTACCAGTCTACCACTTGGCAGAACGGTGCGTTCGTTGGCTCTATCATGGCTTCCGAGACCACTGCAGCAGCTGCAGGCGCAGTTGGCGTGGTTCGTCGTGACCCCATGGCTATGAGACCCTTCGTTGGCTACGATATGGGCGAGTACTTCGGTCACTGGCTCAAGATGGGTACCACCATTCCCAATCCTCCCAAGATCTTCCACGTCAACTGGTTCAGAACCGATGACGAGGGTCACTTCATCTGGCCCGGCTTCGGCGACAACATGAGAGTTCTCTCTTGGATCCTGGATCGCTGCGAGGGTAAGGTTGGCGCTACCATGTCTCCCATCGGTTACCTGCCCCTGCCT
>JAZRDG010000074.1:0-8891 GCA_045660125.1 Eubacteriales bacterium
CTATGCGCAGTGATGTTATGGCTTTGTCATAGTGATGTTGCGCTATGCGCAGTGATGTTATGGCTTTGTCATAGTGATGTTGCGCTATGCGCAGTGATGTTATGGCTTTGCCATAGTGATGTTGTGCTATGCGCAGTGATGTTGTCGCGTTGCGACAGTTATTCGCTGCCTACGGTCAGCGAATACTCCCAAACGATCTCGTCACCGTCCGAGAGGGTGTAGGCGGCGCAGCCCATCGAGGGGATGACGCCGTTTACCTTGTAATTCCAGCCCGAAAGTGCACCGTGCTGCTGCTCGTACAGGTATTCGATGCCGCGCACGTAAGCGCTCTCGCCCGCGCCGCTTGCATCCACGTGCAAGCCGTGCTTGCGGGATGCCTCGATCAGAATATCGTAAACCGTCTCGCCTGCCTCGATCTGGTAGGTCTCGGTGGCAAGAATGATGCCGTCCGTGGGCAAATGGTCAACGTCCGCAAGATCGGGCACGGCGTCGCAACGAATGCTCAGCGTCACCGAGCCGATGGGGTTTTGCTTGGTCGCGCTCTCGCCGTTGTAATAGTCTTCGGGCGTGCGAATGTCGATCAGCATTATAGCTGCGATCAGGACAGCGACTGCCAGCCCCAACGCAATAAAGTTCTTGTAGTGCTTTTTGCCAAGCGCGATCAGCACGATGCAGCCGATCATGCCAAGCACCAGCACGACCGCACAGGCGATCGGCTTGTAGGAAAGCGTGTCCGAGGCATTGCTTTCGGGCTCTGCGTCCGGCACGGGGGCGAGCGGTGCGGTCGGCGATTCGCTTGACTCGGGAGAGGTTTGCACCTCGTCCGGGCGTGCGCCGTCAAGGTCGTAGAGCGGTGTCAATCCTTGCGCAAATCGCAGATACGCGGTCGCGGCACAAAGCACCTGCGCGGTGGCTGCCGCACTGTATGCGCCGCCCTCGGCGTGGGCGTATCCGCCCTCGGAAAGCGCAAAATGCGCCATCGCGTCAAACAGCGTGCTGCCGTTTTTGATAAAGCGTGCGTCGGTGCTGGGGTCAATTCCCAGCGCGCACAGGGCAATGATGACCTGAGCAGCACTCTCGGGGTTCTCCACGCCGTAGCTGACAAAGCCGCCGCGCGCGGTCTGCTTTTCCGAGAGCAGGGTAAGTGCGCGATCGATCGCGGTGCTGACGCTTTGCGCGTCACGGTAGGGTGCAAGGGATTGCAGGGTCATGGCGGTCACGTCCGCATCCGAGCCGCTGCCGCTGACCGCCCAGCCTCCGTCCTGCTTTTGCAGGGAAAGTATCTCGTCCAAAATCTGCTCGGTGCTCATCGGCGTCTTGTAGCCGTTGGCTGCAAGGTGCAGCCCGTATACGTAGCTCATTACGCCCAAAGTGCCCACCGTGCTATCCAAGGTCTGCGAAATATAGGCGTCGGTGCTGCCGATGGCGGCAAGCGTCAGCGCGTATTTTTGCTTGGTGGTGGCAGAGGGAACGGTGTTTTTGTCAAGATAAGAGAGCAATGCCTGCTCGTAGGCGGTAAAATCGTAGTCGCCGCTTTGCGCAAGGCACAGGACGTACCACTCAGCCCCCACGCCTGCTTGGGAGGAGAGCGTGGTGTCGATCCATGCCTGCGTGGTCGTGCCGTCTTGCGCAAAGGCGTAAATGCTTTCCGTAATTGCTTGCGCTTGCGCTTGCGCGGTAGCCTCCGCGCCGCTTTCAGCACTCGCCGTCAGCGTGCCGAAGCACAAAAGCAAGCACAAAAGACAGCTAAAAAGTGCCAAAAGCTTACATTTCATATGTATTTAGTTCTCCCTCTTCTTGATGCAGAGGAGTGCCAAGGGGAGCAGTGCAATCAGGCTTGCGCCAACGATTGCGCCGCAGCCCTTTTCCTCTTCGGGGATTTCTGCTATGGCTTGGGTAACCGTGATGCTGCATACGGGCGGTACCAGCGTTTGCGTTTCGCTCTTTGCGCTGATCACGGTGATGCCGGTCACGTTGCGCTGAAAGGTAGCCTTTCCGTCCTCGTCGGTCACGATGCCGGTGGGAGCGCCGTCCACTATGATGGTCGCACCCTTGACGGGATAGGTAATGGGATTCCAGTTCTCGTCATAGCCTGCCGCCATGAGCGTCAGCGTGATATCCTCGCCTGCCTCAACCGTTTTGGTGGATACGTCAAAATACGTGTATACGTCGCTCCAGTCGCTGCTTGCGTAAACGAAAGCGGTGATCTGGTCGCCGTGCTTGATGGGGTCTGCCAGACTCATGCAGGATGCGTTGTTGAGATAATAGCCGTAAGCGCCCGATTCGTCGCCCCAAAGCTTGCTCATGCTAACGCCGTATTCACCGGAGTAGTAGCTATATCCTGCGTCTGCGCCACCCTCGTACATCTGTTGGTGTACGCCCAACAGCGCGTCATTGACCGTGTATGCGCCGTCGGCATCGTGGTCATGGATGGTGACGGGGATCTGCGCGGCAACCAATTCTCCCTTGACCGAGATCGTGACGTAAACCTCGGGCTCTTCTTGTGCGTTTACGGTAAGCGTCAGCACAGAAAGCGCAAGGCAAAGGATCGTGACGAGTGCAAGTGTGTGTTTCATGGGTTGTTCTCCTTTTGATTTTGAATTTTTACGTCGGCTGCGGGAAGTCCGTCGTGCTCTGCTGCCTTTTTCGCAAGCTTGGCTGCGGTGCGGTTTCTTTTGGCTTGTATGTGTTTTTGCCTGTTTTTCTCGGCTCGGTCGCCGTCGCGCACGGCTTTTATGCCTGCCGCCTCCAAAGCGCGCGGCCAAGGGCCGAGATGCGCCTTGATGGCAACCACCTCGCGCTCGGTAAAGTCCGAACGCTTCGGGTAGCGCTCGCCACCCAGCTCCCGATGCTTTTGTACCAAAAGGGAAATGCAATCCTGTCTTGTGAGTTTGTCGCTCATGTTGTCCTCCTGCTTTTTTCGCGGGCGACCACAGGTCGCCCCTACGAGAATGAAAGATACGAGGCAAGCCCTACGGACCGTAGGGGCGACCTGTGGTCGCCCGCGTACCTTTTGATACCAAACAAAAAACGCTTTCTTACCGTTTTCGGTAAAAAAGCGTAGCGATTCTCACTCGGCACAAGATACACTTCGGGCATACCGCCCCCTTGGCGCAAGCTGAAAACGGCTACACTTTTCATGTCCAAAAATGTTCTGCCTCGCGTTTGCCGCGCAAGGAAAGGATCGATCCTGACCTGCGCCGCATTGCCCGGTGGGTATTCCGACTGTAACGGTAATGACGGTTGCGACGGATTTTCACCGAACTTCCCCCTGATCCGTAGAACCGAGCTGCGAAAAATATTACGTTGACTTCATTGTAGCACGGCGCGGTGAAATTGTCAAGGGTGCGCGTGCTTTTTTGCATTTATCTCTTGCAAAATGCGCGCGTTTCCTGTATAATGAAAGAAAAAATCCAACTAACTGGAGGTTTCTTATGGTTTACAAGAATTTTAACGGCGTAGCGCTCAGCGCGCTGGGTATGGGCTGCATGCGTCTGCCCCAAAAGAGTGAGGTCGGTGCAGATATTGACGAGGTCGCACTTGCAGAAATGGTCGAGCTTGCCATGAGCCGTGGCGTGAACTATTTTGACACCGCATGGGTATATCATCAGGGGAAGAGTGAGGAGTTTATGGGCAGAGCGCTTGCCAAGTATCCTCGCGAAAACTTTTACATCGCCACCAAGTTCCCGGGCTTCTCGCCCGATTTCTGGGGCAACGCGCCCACCATCTTTGCCAAGCAGCTGGAGCGCCTTGGCATGGATTACGTTGACTATTATTTGGTGCACAGCGTCACCGAGTCCAACATCGAGCAGTACCTTGACACCGAAAAGTACGGTGACGTGGAGTATCTGATCTCGGAAAAGAAGGCAGGTCGCATCAAGCACCTCGGATTTTCCACGCACGGCACGCTTGCTACCATGAAGAGATTCCTTGACAAGTACGCGTCCGAGATGGAGTTCTGCCAGATCCAGCTCAACTATCTGGATTACAAGCTGCAGAACGCCAAGGAGAAGATCGAGCTGATCCGCTCTTACGGTCTTGGCGTTTGGGTCATGGAGCCCGTGCGCGGCGGCAGACTTGCAAATCTTGAGCCCGAATACATGGCAAAGCTGGAGGCACTGCGTCCCGGCGTAAGCGCACCCGAGTGGGCGTTCAGATTCCTGCAGTCCATCCCCGAGGTGGTGGTCACGCTGTCGGGCATGTCCAACATGGAGCAGCTGGAGCAGAACATTACCACCTTTGATTCCGAAACTCTACTGACCGAGCAGGAGTGGAATACCCTGTTGGAGATCGCGGACGATATGATCGCGAAAAAGACGCTGCCCTGCACAAATTGCCGTTATTGCACGCCTTACTGCGCACAGGAGTTGAATATTCCACAAATGATTAAGTTTTATAATGCGCAAATGTACCCTGAGCACGCAGGAGAGGTCAAGGCGCAGGTTCGTGCGCTGCCCGATGAGCAAAAGCCCACCGCGTGCATCGCTTGCCGCGCCTGCGAGGACGTTTGTCCGCAGAACATCAAGATCTCCGAAATGATGGCAGAGCTGGCAAAGCGCACTTGCTGACGCAAGCACTTTGTAGTGATGTTTTTGCTGCGCAAAAGTGATGTTTTTGCTGCGCGAAAGTGATGTTTTCGCTGCGCGAAAGTGATGTTCGCGCTTCGCGCGAGTGATGTGTTCCGCGTGCGCGGAACGTTGTGGTAGAAATTTGCCTGTAGCAAATTTCAATTTTATCTGGATTCACAAGTGATGAAAGCTTTTGAAAGGGGATAGGTATGAGCGTAACGTTTGAAACCTTCAGAATTCGCGGTAACGTGCCCGCGGGGCAAAATCCGCTGCCGCGATTCAGGGAAAGGAAGGCCGCGCCTGCGCGCACGGACGGTGAATTTCCCGCCTCTTTGTCGGCACATCTTGGCTGCATGACCAAGGTGCTGCCCTATATGACGCAGGACAGGTACGACCGCAGCAGAGAAATGCTGCATCTGCCCTCGTTCGTCTTGGAAAACGAGTACTTGCAGGCGCGTTTTCTGCCCTCGCTGGGCGGCAGATTGCACTCCTTATATGATAAGGTAGCGAAAAAGGAGCTGCTTTTTGCCAATCCGGTCATTCAGCCGGGCAATCTTGCCATTCGTAACGCGTGGCTTTCGGGCGGTATTGAGTGGAATATCGGCAATTTCGGGCACACGTACACCACCTGTGATAACGTGTACGCCGCCGTGCTCTGCGACGGCGACGGCAACGATTTTCTGCGTATTTACGAGTTTGAGCGCAATAAAAGCATCTTCTGGCAGGTGGATCTGCACCTGCCCATGGGCTCGCCGCGCCTGTTTTCGCACGCCAAGCTGATCAATCCCTTTGATAAGGGCACTACGACCTACTGGTGGAGCAACATTGCGGTGCGTGCCGAGAGCCGCGTGCGCATTCTGGCAAGCCATAAGCAGGTTATTTCGTTCGTGGACGGCGCTTGCAGGTACGAAACGCTGCCCAATCTGGTGGCAATGAACAATATTGACGCCACTTACCCCGCAAATGCCGACCGCGCGTACGATTATTTCATCCAATGCGAGGACGAAAATGCCTCGACCTGGGAGGCGGCGGCTTACGAGGACGGCTCGATCTTCTACGAAAGAAGCACCGCACCGCTGCTTTATAAGAAATTGTTTGCCTGGGGCGAGCACGCTGCGGGCAAGCATTGGCAGGAATACCTGTCGGACGGCAAGGGAAGTGGCTATTATGCCGAAATGCAGGCTGGCATTGCCCCCTCGCAGCTGCACGATAAGCCCATGCCCGCAGGCTGCGTGTATGAATGGACGCAATGCTACGGCGGCATGCAGCTGCAGGCGGACAGAATGCTGGATACCGAGTACAACGGTGCCGTGGATTACGTTGGCGCTGCCATTGATGCGGCGATCAGCGCGCAGGATATCGAAAAAATCCACCAAAATATGTGCAAATTGGCACTTTTGCCCGTAAATGAGCAGCAGATCGGGCACTTTGGCGCGGGATTTGGCGCGCTGGAGAGCATGAGAATGCGTGCCGACGGTGACGGCGAGCCGCCCGTATCCATGTGCTTCCCCGCCTCTTGCATCGGTGAGGGCGAGCGCATGTGGCTGCATCTTCTGGAAAAGGGAACGCTGCCCGAGCATGACCCCGCCGCGCTGCCGCTGTCCTATATGGTCAGCCCCAAGTGGCTCACAAGGCTGAGAAATGCGCCCGAAACGTGGAACAATCTCTTGCATTTGGGCATTGCGGAATACGAATATCACAACACCGAGGTGGTTGTAAACGCCTCTTATAATAAAGAGGAAGATATTGCATCCGAAAAAGCCGCTGAGCGTGCGTGGCTGGCGTCTGTTGCGTGTGTCCCCAACTGCTGGGCGCTGCGCAATCTTGCGCTGCTTGCGCGCGGTGCAGGGGAGGTTGCGCGTGCGTGCGCGTATTACGATCAAGCCATCTCGCTGCCCGGTGCGTATACCGACGTGGCACTTGCAAGCGAATATTTGCAGTATCTGCACGGCTGCGGCTTGTACGACAAGGCGTGGACGCTGTACCAAAGCCTGCCGCACAATTGCAAAACCGACGACCGCACCTGTATCACGGCTGCCAAGGTGGCACTCAAGCTGCGCAAAACCGACTATTTAGAGGCGTTTTTCGCTGCCGAGCACCACGCAATCAGCGAGGGCGAGACCGTGCTGACCGATTTGTGGTTTGGCTACTGTGCGCTGCGCCTGGCTGCCGAGCGCGGCATTGCCGACCCCACCGAGCAGCAGCTGGAGCAGCTTGCCGATGAGGCGTGGGATCTCTGCCCGCCCGACGCGTCGATCGATTTCCGCATGTCGCTTGACAGAAAGAACAAATACAGAATATAATGTCAGTGGCGCGTCCCTCGGGGCGCGCCCGCATTGTTTGAATTTTGCAAGTCTTGCCGTGTCTTCCTGCAAACGGCATGCCGCACTGTCAGCGAAAAACGCGATTTTTTTGCTTGTTGCTCCAAAATTTTCTGCTTTTTTTATAGAAAACTTGCATTTTTCATTGGTAAAGTCATTGACAAATGAATTTTTATGTGATACAATAGTACCGTTCATATGATCGCGCAGTGTTTTTATGCGTTGCAAGACGGATTGTTGAGGGAATCTTTCTTGCGGCAAGTAGGGGCGTTGCGTGAGATGAAACATTAAACAAAATTCATAAATGGAGGACATATTTATGAGAAACATCAAATCCATTCTTACGATGGCTTTGTGTCTGGTAATGGTTGCTCTCATGATCGTAAGCTGCGGCAAGGATCAGCCCGCAGGTCCCGATGAAGAGACCACCGTTGGCTCTGAGAACACTCCTGTAGAACAGTACGTTCCCAAGAAGGCAGAGTACAACACCACCACCAGCGTAATGCCCAGTAACTGGAACGAACTGACGTACGCTGACAACAACGATACGCAGATCATGAGCTACATCGGCTCTTCCTTCTTCGAGTACGACTATAAGTTCGCTGACGACAAGAAGTTCAACGAGGATGGCTCTATCAACAAGGCTGGCATCGTTGCCGGCGCTTACACCACCAACTTCTCCGCAGCTACCAAGCTGGAGGACGTTACCGCTCTGGTTGACGCTAAGTGGGGCTACACCGACGCTCAGAAGGCAGAAGGTGGCTACGCTTGGAAGATCACCCTGCGTGATGACCTGAAGTGGGATGACGGCACTGCAATCACTGCAGAGGACTTCGTATGGACCATGCAGCAGGTTCTGGACCCCGCGTTCATGAACTTCCGTGCTAACACCTACTATGATACCCTCATGATCAAGAACTCTAAGGCTTACTTCTTCCAGAACCAGGAAGGTACCTATGAGCCCGTTGCAAGCCTTGGCTACGCAACCAACGCTGATGCAGTTGCTGACGGCAAGGTTGTTTACATCAACTCCGTAAACCTGTGGGGCACTAACTCCACCTACGTTGATGAGAACGGCAACCCCTGCCCTGAATGGCTCGCTTACAATGACGAGACCGTTTACACCGGTGTTTACAATGATCAGCCCGACCCCGTTTCCGGTAAGTTCCTGTGGGACAACTACGGTTCTTACATCGAAGTTGGCGCTTCTTACGCAAGCAGCGCTGGTATCTTCGTTGAGAACACCAACCGTGACGTTGCTTGGGAGACTGTAGGTATCTACGCTGAGGGCAACGCTATCGTTGTTTGCCTTGACAAGACCTACTCCTTCCTGAAGGAAGACGGCTCTCTGTCCGTTTGGGCTCCCTACTACTTCTCCAGCCTGCCCCTGGTTCACCAGGCAAAGTACGAGGCTTCCAAGATCGCTCCCGCCAACGGCGCAACTCTGTGGACCTCTAACTACAACTCCTCCCTGGAGACCACCGCTAGCTGGGGTCCCTACAAGCTGGTTGAGTTCGAAGCTGGCTCCCACTACAAGCTCGTTAAGAACGAGAACTGGTACGGCTGGAACCTGGAGCAGTACAAGAACCAGTACAACATCACCGCTATCAACACCCGTAAGGTCGAAGAGTTCGCCACCAAGTGGATGGGCTTCCTGGACGGCTCTTACGACGATGCTTCTCTGCAGACTGAGAACGTCGCTGAGTACCTGGACTCCAAGTACGTCTACTTCACCTCCACCGCTACCGGTACCTTCGGCATGCAGCTGTACTCCAACCTGGCTAAGCTGAAGGAGAGCGAGAACAACAACGGTATTCTGGCTATCCAGGAGTTCCGTCACGCTTTCAACCTGGCTCTGAACAGAAGCGACATCGTTGAGAAGATTTGGCCCGGCAGCGCAGTTCCCTGCTTCGGTCTGCTGAACGTTGCTTACTACTACGACATCGAGAACTCTCCTGAGCTGGAAGACGGCGGTCAGTACCGTAACGCTACCATCGCTAAG
>JAZRDG010000075.1:0-3345 GCA_045660125.1 Eubacteriales bacterium
CGTTCTCATATTACTGTTTTCAGGACCGATATACTGAATTGTTCCTCTGAACTCGATTTGATTATTTTCTTCTGTAAATTTGGAAACAAACCAGTTTCCACCGGAGTGACCTGCACGTTCTACTCCAAATCGTATTTCATCATCAAGCACTTCAATGATGTAATCATCGAAATAATAAAATCTGCTATTATTGGTATGGAATGAATCCAGAATAGTTAGAAAAGATTTTTTTGAACCGTTGTATTTGAAAATATACTTTTTTGACATATAACGCACCCTCCCTTCAATGCTTGTTTTATCGCTTGTTTTATCGCCAGTTTCGCCTTTGTATTACAAAGGCATAGGGCTAAGCCCATACCCCTTGTAGGGCGGTGCCTTGGTGCCGCCGTTGCCTAAATTGCGGTGGGAGCAAGCCCCCGCCCTACAATGTAACCCCATTATAACACAAATCGGCAGAGAAAACAACATCTCTGCCGAAATTTATGTGTCGCGGACAGTCGAGGACGCCTGTCCCTACAATTTTGGGTTATCCAAACATCCTTATGAGAACCTGCCTAAAGCAAGGCTTTTTTATCGCATATCCTGCAAATACAGCTCTGCCTCCATGCAGGTATGTCCGTGCTGGTTGACCAGCCTGAACAAATATCCGTTTTCGCTCTCGGCGCGGTATACGGTCAAGATGTCGCCGTACGCTGCCTCGTGCAAATAGGAAAGCGAGAAGCCGCTGACGTATTTTCCAAGCATATCCGGCACGTAATCGCACAGCATGTCGGGGTACTTGGTGTTGTTCATGTGCATGTTATAATCGATGTCCGAATAGCGGATCTCGCGCTTGCCCACCTCAACGAGCTGTGCGGACGAGGTCACGCGTGCGCGACGGGGAAGCTCGCTTTTGTCGATCGGCGCATCCTCGGGGAAGGGGATGGCGGGATGAAAATCCTCCGCCTTGATAAAGCTGCGATCGTTCAGTCGCACCAGCACCCATTCCGAGCTTGCGCGGGCGTATACCTTGCCGTCGTATTCGATCTCGAAGCAGCGGTTGAACGCGTATGCGCGCGAGGGCGGACACCACGTATTGACCCAAATACGCACGTAAGGGGGCAGGGGCGCGTCAATGCTGACTTGAATACGGGAGAGGATAAAGCCGATGCCGTCGCGTTCGTGAATGGCGTCCAGATCCAGCTGCGCCGCGCGGCATTGGCGGTTGCCGCATTCCTGCATGTACATCAGTATCTGCGAGGGGCGAATGATCAGGTCGGGATCACAGTCGTGCCATTTGGTCAAAAAGCTTTCTGTATGTTTCATAAATGACTCCAAAAAAGGGAGCTGCCACTTTTGAAAATGACAGCTCCGATGTGGTTTGAATTACAGGGTGTTGGAGGAGCCCAGCACGTTCTTGATCTTGTGCTGAACCATCTTCTTGACCTCGGAGCGAGCTACGGTCAGGTAGCCTCTGGGGTCAAAGATCTCGGGCTGCTCGTTGAACACGCGGCGAATGCCTGCGGTCATAGCAAGGCGGATATCCGAGTCGATGTTGATCTTGCAAACTGCCATGGAAGCAGCCTGACGCAGCATTTCCTCGGGAATACCGATAGCGTCGGGCATCTTGCCGCCCAGTGCATTGATCTCTCTTACGTACTCCTGGGGTACGGAGGAAGCACCGTGCAGAACGATGGGGAACTCGGGCAGTCTCTTGGAGATCTCCTCAAGCACGTCAAAGCGGAGCTGGGGCTTGGTGCCGGGCTTGAACTTATATGCGCCGTGGCTGGTGCCGATAGCGATTGCCAGCGAGTCAACGCCGGTGCGGGTAACGAATTCTTCCACCTCGTCGGGGTTGGTGAACATAGCGTCCTCGGCAGAGACGTTTACGTCGTCCTCAATGCCTGCCAGCTTGCCAAGCTCACCCTCAACAACAACGCCGTGTGCGTGCGCGTACTCAACGACCTTGCGGGTCAGCGCAACGTTGTCCTCAAAGGAGTGGTGAGAGCCGTCGATCATAACAGAGGTAAAGCCGCCGTCAATGCAAGCCTTGCAGATCTCGAAATCTGCGCCGTGGTCAAGGTGCAGGGCAATATCCACGCCGGTGTCGCGAATTGCTGCCTGAGCAAGACCCATGAGGTATTCGTGCTTTGCGTACTTACGCGCGCCTGCGGATACCTGCAGGATAACAGGAGACTTCTCCTCAGCTGCTGCCTCGGTGATCGCCTGAATGATCTCCATGTTGTTGATGTTAAAAGCACCGATGGCGTAGCCGCCGCGGTATGCCTTTTTGAACATTTCTGTAGTTGTTACAAGTGCCATAATGGAATTCCTCCGATAAAAATACTACAGGTATTTTACCACAACACGGCAAATAAATCAAGACTTAACGCGCATTTTCATAAAAAATTAACCCAAAATCTCGGAATGATCGTCTGCTGCCGCCACTGCTGCGCCGCTTTGCGAGCCAAGACCGAAGCTGATGGCAATGGCGTTGTCCACTCTTTGCATGGCGTCGTCGTCAAGGTGCCCCATTTTTTCCTTCAAGCGGCGTTTGTCAAGCGTGCGGATCTGCTCAAGCAGAATGACCGAGTCCTTGGCAAGCCCTGCCTTGTCCGCGTAAATGTCAATGTGCGTGGGCAGGCGGGTCTTGCTCATGCGCGAGGTAATGGCAGCGGCAATGACCGTGGGGCTGTAGCGGTTGCCCACGTCGTTTTGTATGATCAGCACGGGGCGCAGCCCCCCTTGCTCCGAGCCCACCACGGGCGAAAGATCTGCGTAATAAATATCACCGCGTTTTACGGTTATCATGGTATTGCCTCCCTTGTATGTTTGTGTATCATTATTGTTGCCGCAGCACGGGCATTTTAGTCACGCGCAGCGCACGGGTTTTATATTGCAGTATATACAAGGAAACGACAGGATGCGACAAAGCGCGAAAGAGCACTGACAGCTTCGAAGCGGGACGTGAAACTTGCCCATAACGGATGTCCGAGCAAAATAGAAATGCGCCCCAAAGCCCTCCCCAGCGGGGACGGCTTTTTTCGCGCGTCCGTCTTATGAGTTTAACCGTTACGGGCAAGTTTAAAAAGCCTTCTCCAGTGGGAGAAGGTGGCAGCCGAAGGCTGACGGATGAGGTGTTAGAAAAGGGTTTTAAATTGTAAAAATTCAACCCGAAATATTACTTTGCTTTGCAACTACACTTTGACTCCTCATCCACCGCTTCGCGGTCCCCCTTCTCCCGCAGGAGAAGGCTTATAAAGGCAACCCATGGCGGATAAGTGAGCAAGACGGTTGAGTGCTATAAAGCCGTCCCCTACGGGGAAGGGGGCCCGCAGTGGAGCGAGAACGCAGTGAAGCGGAACG
>JAZRDG010000076.1:0-7700 GCA_045660125.1 Eubacteriales bacterium
CGCAGCAATCTTTGAAGAGACCGCTAACAACGAAAAAGAGCACGCTAAGCTTTGGTTCAAGCTGCTGCACGACGGTGAGGTTCCGGACACCATGACCAACCTCAAGGACGCTGCTGAGGGCGAGAACTACGAGTGGACCGACATGTATGCAGGCTTTGCAAAGACCGCTCGCGAGGAAGGCTTTACCCGCATTGCTTACCTGTTCGAGGCTGTTGCTAAGATCGAGAAGGAGCACGAGGAGAGATACAAGAAGCTGCTGGGCAACATCGAAAACAAGATCGTATTCTCCAAGGACGGCGAGGCTATCTGGATCTGCCGTAACTGCGGTCACGTAGTAGTTGGTAAGGCTGCTCCCGTTATGTGCCCCGTTTGCGCACATCCCCAGGCTTACTTTGAGATCAAGGCTGATAACTATTAATTTACAGCATCATTTGCGGCTTGCCGAAAGGCAAGCCGCTTTTGTTGTTATATGCATGAATAATTGCATATATGCACAAAAGCGTGAATAAATAAATGCATAAAATGCATGCAGAAAATTGCATAATTTCGACGAAAATGCCCTCGCTGGTGAAAATGCTACAAATGGTGCGCAAGAATATCACGATATTTGTGCATAAATTTTATAAAAAGGGGGTTGACAAACCTTGCATATCGGTGTATAATTATGCACATAATAAACGTGCACGATGCACCGAGTTCCAAAGGAGAAACACCATGAAAAAGATTATTGCTATGCTGATGGCTTTGATGCTGATCGTATCCGGTATCACCGTATTTGCTTCCTGCGACAAGAAGGAAGAAGAGAAGCCCGTGCTCAAGATGGCTACCAACGCATACTTCAAGCCCTATGAATATTATGATGGCGACAAGATCGTCGGTATCGACGCTGAGATCGCTGCTGCTATCGCCGACAAGCTTGGCATGACTCTTGAGATCGTTGACATGGAGTTTAATTCCATCATTACCGCTGTAAACGAAGGCTCCGTTGATTTCGGTATGGCAGGCATGACCGTTACCGAAAAGCGTCTGGAAGAGGTTGACTTCTCGATCTCTTACGCAAACGGCGTTCAGGCGATCATCGTTAAGGAAGGCTCTCCCATCACCTGCGCAGAGGATCTGTACGCAGAGGGTGCTAACTACAAGGTAGGCGTTCAGCTGGGTACCACCGGTGACATCTACGCAACCGACGATTTCGGTTCTGATAACGTAACCACCTACTCCAACGGTAACGAAGCAGTTCTTGCACTGCTGGGCGGCAGCGTTGACTGCGTTATCATTGATAACCAGCCCGCAGAGGCTCTGGTAGCTGCAAATGCAGGTCTGACCATTCTGGAGACCGCTTATGCAAATGAGGACTACGCAATCTGCGTAAAGAAGGGCAACGCTGAGCTGCTGGAAAAGATCAACAACGCGATCATGGAGCTGACCGATGACGGCACCATTCAGGCTATCATCGACAACTACATTAAGTAATAAGCCCCTGTAAAAAGAGTGGGATGGCAATGCCATCCCACCTTTTTGAGGTCATTGAAAGGATTTATTTAAATGAAAAAGCCTTTGCCTAAGAGCAAAAAAAGACTGATTATCAATTTGTGCCTGATCGGTGCGTGCATCTTGATCCTTGGCGGCGTGCTGGTTGCGGATGCCGTAACCAACAGTGTCACCGACGTGCCCCCCACCGCAGAGCAGGCGCAGCAAACGATTGAGGATACCCTGGCAGAGCTGCCGCTGTTCAAGACAAGCTGGTGCTTGACCTATAGCGCACAGCAGAGCATGACCATTGAGGTGCTTTCGATCGAGCAGGGCGAGGAGCGCGAGTATATCGTGCACGTGAAGTATACGCGCCCCGATCTTGGTGCGCTGTATCAGGCGCACAAGGACGAGCTGTTCAGCATTGCGTACCAAAACACCATACAAACAAGCTCATCCAATGCTTCCACCATACAAAAAGCACTCTCCGATCATGCAAAGCAAACCGCGCTGCTTGAGAATGCAGCAACCGTGAGCGGTGAAGCGGACGTATATCTGTACAGCACGCTGCAGGGTGGCTACATCATGCACCTGTCCGACGCGGCAGTTGACGCGCTGATGGGTGACGTTGCATCGATCGCTAAGGACATCAAGAATACAAACGAGATTACGGTGGACGGTCAGGTAATTCCCATTGCCAACAACAACACCATCCGTAAAGGACTTGATCAGTTCTTTGGTACTACCAACTATGACGATGCAAAGCCCGATACTGCATCCCCTCTGCACCAAAAGATCAATGCTCTCGAGTATGAATTTTACCGCAACTTTATAGAGGATGATCATTGGAAGTATCTTGTGCAGGGTCTTGGCAACACGCTTGCCATTACCGCACTTGCGCTGCTCTTGGGTATTATGCTGGGCGTTGTCACCTCGCTGATCCGTATTGTACATGACAAGACCGATAAGCTTTATTATCTTGATAAGGTCGTCAAGCTGTATATTTCGGTCATTCGCGGCACTCCGGTTATGGTGCAGCTGCTGATCATCTATTTCGTACTGCTTTTGCCCGTGGGTATTGAAAAGTTCCCCGCAGCCGTGCTTTGCTTTGGTTTGAACAGTGGCGCGTACGTTTCCGAGATCATTCGTGGCGGTATTATGTCGATCGACGGTGGACAGAGCGAGGCAGGCAGATCGCTCGGCTTTGGCTTCTGGCCTACCATGTGGCATATCGTGATTCCGCAGGCGTTCAAGGTGGTGCTGCCTTCTTTGTGTAACGAGTTTATCACGCTGCTCAAGGAAACCTCGGTTGCATTCTACATCGGCGTTGCGGATCTGACACAGGGCGGTATCAAGATCCGTTCGCAAACCTACAGTAACTTTATGCCGCTTTTGGCAGTGGCTGTGATTTATTTTGTGCTGGTGCTTGGACTGACCAAGCTTGTAGGCATGCTTGAAAGGAGGTTGCGTAAGAGTGAACGCTAAGGATATTGTGATCAGTGTCAAGGATCTGAAAAAGCATTACGACGGCGGCGTGCACGCGCTGGACGGCGTTGATATGGACGTAGAGCGCGGCGAGGTCGTGGTGATCATTGGCCCGTCGGGTAGCGGTAAATCCACGCTTTTGCGCTCGCTGAACCTCTTGGAAGTGCCTACTTCGGGACAAATTTTGGTTGGCGGCGTAGATCTGATGGACAAAAAGACCAACATCAACCTGCACAGACAAAAGATGGGCATGGTGTTCCAGCACTTCAATCTGTTTCCGCATATGACGGTGCTCAAGAATATGACCTTGGCACCTGTTAAGCTGTTGAAAAAGACAAAGGCGGAAGCCGAGGCGAGAGCCAAGGAGCTTTTGCAAACTGTCGGACTTGCAGACAGAGCGAACGCATATCCCAGCCAGCTGTCGGGCGGACAGAAGCAGAGAATTGCGATTGTACGCGCACTTTGCATGCAGCCTGAGGTCATGCTGTTTGACGAACCGACCTCTGCGCTTGACCCTGAGATGGTAGGCGAGGTACTGGAGGTTATGAAGGATCTTGCACGCAAGGGCATGACCATGCTGGTGGTCACGCACGAAATGGGTTTTGCGCGCGAGGTAGCCACCAGAGTGATCTTTATGGACGGCGGCGTGATCGTAGAGGAGGGAACTCCTGCGGAGATTTTCGATACCCCCAAGAGCGATAGACTCAAGAGCTTCTTGGCGAAGGTCCTGTAAACAGCTCGGATCACCCCACTCACAAAAGTTTTTGCGTCGCCCATTTTGAAAGTTTTCGCCCGCCTTTTTCAAAAGGCGGCGCAGGTCGAGGGCGCGAAGCCCTCGTCGCGCCCGCAGGCGCGAAACACTTCACTCGCCGTTTTTTGGTTCTTTTTTGCGGCTACTCCGTCAAAAAAGAACGGAAAGAATTATCTCAATGTAATAAAATAAGGGAGTTACCTAAGCAGGTAGCTCCCTTGATTGTTTATGTGAGAAAACCGCTTCCGTTCTTTTTGAGCAAGGAGCTGCAAAAAGAACCAAAAACAGCATTGGAGAGGTTTCGCGCCTGCGGGCGCGACTTGGGGCGCTGCCCCAAGTCCCCGCGAGCTTTTGGAAAAGCTCGACCAAAACTTTTCATCGTTGGGGGTCGTCCGTGCGGTGGCGGTTGTTAGGTATTTTTGTACTTCTCCCACGCGTTCTTTCTCTGTTTATGCGCTTTTTCCTTTTTCACCATGCGCTCAAATTCCACTCTGTCCAAATATCTCGCAAATGCAAAGCCGCCAAACGTGTATGTGCCCCATACGTCCTGCATGCCGTTGTCCATCTCAAATTCACTAAAATCGGTCTCCAGCGGCTTTAGCGTCGCCATGCGCATCTTGTTGCCAAAGTTCGATGCCTGTACGACCATGGTCATGCCCGTTACGTCCGGCTTGTATGCTTCAGGCGCAACGCCGCCGCCCTTTTCGTCCATCTCCTTAAAGCCGTATACGCGCACAGGCGTAGGGCAGAACAGCATGACTTTTACAAGCTTCTGATCGGGTCTGACAAAAATGCCGTCCGTGTCAAATTTCAGCTTCTTTTTCACGGGAATGGGGAACATGGGCTTTGTCATAAAGCGCATGGTGTTTTGCATGGTCGCGTGCGTGCGGTTAAAGGTCACCTGCAGCTTGCGGATCAAAATGGGCATGTACTTCACCGCAAATACCTCTTCGCCCGTATCGATCACCATGTCCGCGCCCTTGCGCGCAATAATTGCCGTGGTCAAGGGGTTGTGTCGCACCTTGAGCGTGTACCCTTGCTTTTTGCATACCTTGCGGATCAGGCGCAAGGACTTGGCGCGATAACGCGCAATGATGCAAAGTCCCACAATCACCAAGCTCAAAACGCCCAGCGCAGGCACGAGCAGCGCGATCCAGCCGTGCATCTTGAACAGGGCAGAGCCGATCAAAACAAACGGCGTGATATACAAAACGCCAATAAAAATGACCAGCAGGGTGGATGCAAGCCCGGGCAAAAACCATATCAGCTTTTCCAGCTTTTCATCTTTGAGTGAGCGCGGGGGATACGATTTCATGGTTAACCTCCTCTAAAACGGTCACGTGAACGTGTACTGTAATCAAATTATAGCACAAAGTGATCGTATTGTCAATAGGGAATGCGAAAATAATCAAAAATATTTGAGGTTAAGCATTATCCCAGCGCCTGCAATCTGTTTTTGATGGTAAGCAACTTTTCGTTTTCTTCAAGCTTTTGGAAAATAGGATTGACGTCCAAGTGATTGAGATAGATGCTTGCCAAGCTGCGTTCGCTGCTTCTGCCAACCTGCGCGTCCTCGTAATGCAGCCCCTTGACCATGGGGGAGGTATGGTCGATGCTTGAAAATTTGTCGTAATTTTCAAGGTGCTCGCACATTTCCTCCAGCTCGGCAAATGCTTGGTCAGTCTCGCCCATCTCGGCAGAGCAGAGCGCCAAGCCGCGGCAAATGCTGGCAAGTCTGTTTTCCCAAAAGCCGAAGTCTTTGTCCAAAAAGACGAGATGGAACATGTCGTAAACTGCTTTTCTGATGGCGTGGCGCTCTTTTGGCGTATAGCCTGCCTCGGGACAGGTGGTCAGCCTGCTCTCTGCCATATAAAACTCGTCGCAAGCCTTCCAGAAATACCATTTGCAATGTGTGACAAGCTCGTCGCCCTTGAGCACTAACCGCAGCAGATCCTTGTTGGCAGGCACTTGCTTTGCGTAATCAATGGCTATTTGATCGTTTCCAATGGCAGCGTGTGTCAGCGCAAGCGTTGTCAGTGCGCCAAAGTGTATCTCTGAATTTTTACTGCCCAGCAGCTTGTCGGCAATGGTAATGATCTCACCGCTGTTACCGATTCGGTCCACAATGTAAAGGTCGTGCATCAGATGATTGAGCACGGTCTCGTTGTGCGGATACTTCTTTTGATACTGTCTGCACCGCTCCAAGGACTCACGACGCTTGCCCTTGTTGACCAAAATGTGCGCCTGTTCCTTGAATAACTGCATATCTTTTTCCAGTCGGATTGTGTCACAACCCAGCAGATAATCCACGGTGGTATTGTAAAACGCTGCAATTTGCGGCAAAAGGGAAATGTCGGGCATGCCGTCACCGCGTTCCCATTTTGAAACCGATTGTACGGATATGCCAAGATGGTTTGCAAGCTCCTCTTGTGTGATACCGCGCTCCTTGCGGAGTGCCCTGACGGTTTGCGAAAAGTTGATTTCCATAACTTACTCCTTTTACTTGGAAAAGTAACAAACGTTTGCTCTGCTTACAGTATAGCATATTTGTCAGGAAATGCAAGAACCGCTGTGTTTAATCTCGGTAGAAAAAATCTACCGATAGTAGAACAAAGTCGAAAAGCGGCATTAGCCCGATCCCCATGCCATACAAGCAAAAACGGCTGCGCCATGCGCAGCCGTTCTTTTTTATCAATCAAGCTCCTTCATACCTGTATAGAGCTCGTAGTATCTGCCCTTGAGGGCAAGCAGGTCGTCGTGGTCGCCGCGCTCGATGATCTCACCCTGCTCCAGTACCATAATGGCGTTGGAGTTGCGTACCGTGGAAAGGCGGTGTGCAATAACAAAGGTGGTGCGGTTTTTCATCAGTCTATCCATGCCGCGCTCAATGTGGCGCTCGGTTCTGGTGTCAACCGAGGAGGTTGCCTCGTCCAGTACCAGAATGGGAGCCTTGGAAAGTGCTGCACGCGCAATGTTGAGCAGCTGACGCTGACCCTGCGACAGGTTTGCGCCGTCGCCCTCCAGCTTGGTCTGGTAGCCGTGCTCCAGGCGCATGATAAAGCTGTGTGCGCTTGCGGTCTTGGCTGCAGCAATAACCTCCTCGTCGGTGGCATCCAGTCTGCCGTAGCGGATGTTTTCCATGACCGTGCCCGTAAACAGGTGGGTATCCTGCAGTACCATAGCAATATTCTGGCGCAGATAGTCGCGCGAGTACTGCTTGATATCAATGCCGTCGATGGTAATGCTGCCCGACTCGATATCGTAGAAGCGATTGAGCAGGTTGGTAATGGTGGTCTTGCCCGCGCCGGTCGAGCCGACAAACGCGATCTTCTGACCGGGATGCGCGTAAAGCGAGATGTTCTTGAGTACCGTCTTTTCGGGCACGTAGCCAAAGGTTACGTTCTCAAAGATCACGTCGCCCTTGATGCCGGTGTGTCCCTCGGTGCTCTCGCAGATTGCGTCCTCGGCATCAGGCTGCTCGGGCTGCTGATCCATAACCGCAAACACGCGCTCAGCACCTGCAAGTGCGGAGAACACGGTGGTCATTTGCTGCGAGATGTTGGTAATGGGGAAGGAGAACTGTCTGGAATAGTTGGCAAATACGGTCAGCTCACCGGGGGTAAAGCCGGTCAGCAGCATCATCACACCGCCCACGCCCAGCGTAAAGGCAAAGGTGATCTGGCTGGTGTTGCCCATGATGGGACCCATAATACCGCCCCAGAACATAGCGCGGTACTGCTTGCCGCGCAGGTCGTGGTTGAGAAGTCCGAACTCCTCCTCGCCCTCCTCCTCGTGGTTAAATACCTTGATGACCTTCTGACCCGAAACGGTCTCCCCAATGTAGCCGTTGACGGCGCCCAGCGCCGCCTGCTGCTCCTTGTAGAACTTACGGGAGCGCTTTGCAAGTGCTGCGCCGCCAAGGCCGAAGATGGGGATAAAGATGACCGTGATCAGCGTCAGCCACACGTTGGTGGTCAGCATGAACACGAACGTG
>JAZRDG010000077.1:0-2536 GCA_045660125.1 Eubacteriales bacterium
TATTACTCGCAGTTTTGTTTGCTTTTTCCGTGCTCAGCCTTGTAGGCTGCGGAAAGATCAATGATGCTAACGTTGCCGTTCTTTGGTGCGGTGAGGGTACTGCCACCAATCCCAACAGCCTGATCAACTCCATGGACAGAGCGATGTATATTGAAAAGATTGCTTACGAGCACTACGGTGCCAAGGGCGATGCTGCAGAGCAGCTCAAGCAGGCAAAGGATGCTTTGGATGCAGGCTGCGCTGCATTGGTTGTAGAACCCGTAGTGGCAGATATCGCACAGGAGATCGTGGATGCTGCCAAGGCAAAGGACGTTCCCGTGATATTTGTCAAGACCGCGCAGAATATTCCTCAAAGCGTTGTTGACAGTTATGACAAGTGCGTGACCATTGTTTCTGACACCAACACACTTTCCGAGGTCGAGGGAAAACTGATTGCAGATTATATCAAGGCAAACTTCAAAAAGCTTGATAAGAATCAGGACGGCAAGATCACCTATTATGCTTCGGACTATTATGACCTTACCAGAATTTCCGTGTTTGCGGTAGATAAGGCTAACGAGCTGCTTGCTACCGAGGACTACGTGGTAAAGGGCGCGGACAAGAAGGAGATCAACACCTCTGTTGAGCCCGGTAACATTGTGGAATTCGATCATAAGAATATTGACCCTACCGAGTATGAGCTGATCCTGACCATTGACGATCAGGCTGCGTTCGAGGTGCTTTGCATGCTGCAGGAAAAGGGCTACAATACCGATAAGCTGACCACCCATTTTGTACCCGTGATCACACTTGGTGATACCGTGGACTACAAGGCATACGTAGTAGAGCAGGGTAAGGACAAATATGAGGAAAATAAGTACCTTGTAGATCTGACCACTGTTTCCGAGGAGGATCTGGAAGCTATGATCTACACCACGCGCAACGTGATCTCTGCAGGCAGACTTGCAGGTACCGTTATCGCAGACGATGATGCGATCGCAGGCGCAGCTGCCAAGATTGTTGCCAACCTGATCAAGGGCAAGGATAAGTTTGACGGCGTTGCTCCCGAGGTCAAGGAAGGCGAGGCTGCATCCGTCATCGTGGATGGCGCGAGCGTAAAGGTTCGCTTTGTTGCATTGACCGAGTAATATAGCCGTACGGGAGTCTATCAAGGCGTCCGACAAACGTCGGACGCTGCTCGGATCATAAACGAGGAGAAAAACATGAGAAACGTAATCAATTTAAATCAAAACTGGCTGTTCTGCAAGGACACAGCCGATATTACCGTAAGACAGGGCGAGCAGATCAATCTGCCCCATACCTGGAATGCATCTGACGGCCATGACGGTGGCAACGATTATTTCCGCGGTGCTTGCCTGTACGTAAAGACGCTTTCCAAGGCAGAGCTGCCCGCAGCGGACTGCTATTATCTTGAAATTCGCGGTGCAAATTCCTCTGCCGACGTTTACGTAGGCGGCGAGAAACTGGCGCACCATGACGGCGGCTACTCCACCTGGAGAGTAGACCTGACCGATAAGCTGACCGAAAATACCGAGATTGCCATCGTGGTGGACAACTCCCCCAACGAAGAGGTCTACCCCCAGATGGCAGACTTTACCTTCTACGGCGGTCTTTACCGTGACGTCAACCTGATCGCGGTCAACAAGGCGCACTTTGACCTTGATTTTTACGGCGGCATCGGCTTTGCCGTCACGCCCGAGGTAAACGGCAAGGATGCAAAGGTCAAGCTGCAGAGCTGGACCAAGAATGCAGAGGGCAAGCAGATCCGCTATACCATCACCGATGCAAACGGCGAGGTCGTTGCACAGGCAACCGGCGAGGGCGAGATGGACTTGGATATCAAGGACGTCACCCTGTGGCAAGGCCGCAAGAATCCTTACCTGTACACCGCAACTGCCGAGCTGCTGGACGGTGAGCAGGTGATTGACAACGTCAGCACGCGCTTTGGTGTACGCACCTTTAAGATCGACCCCGATAACGGCTTTATTCTCAACGGTGAGGAATACCCCCTGCGCGGCGTTTCCCGTCACCAGGACAGATTTGGCGTGGGCAACGCGCTGCTGCCCGAGCACCACAGAGAGGATATTGATCTGATCTGTGAGGTGGGCGCTACCACCATCAGACTTGCGCACTATCAGCACGATCAGTATTTCTATGATCTGTGTGATGAAAAGGGTCTTGTCATCTGGGCAGAGATTCCTTACATTTCCAGACACATGCCCGGCGGCAGAGAGAACACCATCTCGCAGATGAAGGAGCTGGTTACGCAGAACTACAACCACGCATCCATCGTGGTTTGGGGACTTTCCAACGAGATCTCGATCGCAGGCTCGGACAATGACCTGCTGGAGAACCACCGTATCTTAAACGATCTTGTGCATGAAATGGACAAGACCAGACTGACCACCATTGCAGCCGTTTCGATGTGCAAGATGGATGACCCCTATCTGCAGATTC
Organism: Eubacteriales bacterium; assembly: GCA_045660125.1. Classification (GTDB taxonomy): domain Bacteria; phylum Bacillota; class Clostridia; order Oscillospirales; family CAG-272; genus SVQP01. The sequence goes on from JAZRDG010000077.1 coordinate 2,458, forward strand.
CCGACGTTGTTTCCTACAACCACTATTTCGGTTGGTACGGCGGCGACACAAGCATGAACGGCCCTTGGTTTGATAAGTT